>MEVH01000007.1:23155-35191 GCA_001772665.1 candidate division WWE3 bacterium RIFCSPLOWO2_01_FULL_39_13 | reverse complement strand
TAAAACTAATTCCAGGAGCTCCTACTGCTCCCAGACTAAATGAGCCTACTCCGTTGACTTCTAACTTTGAATTTGGACTCGTCGTCCCGATGCCGACGTTGCCGGCATTATCTATCCTGACCCGTTCTGCTAAGGTCGTAGAATTATTCGGAGTTGTTGACAGTGTCAAATACGTTCCTTGATTTGCGTCTGTCCATATTTGCGATGATTTGATTATAATTGCACCTCTACTGCCAGAAGAAAATCCCGTGCTGCCATAACCACGACCACCAAAGAACATTAAACTATCATCCGCTTGGACTGCAGTCGGGGATGCTACCGTTCCCCTTGCCCCCCTACCAACAAGGCCTGGAACTGGAACTGTTGCGTGATAACTCGTCAGGAATAATTGGGCTTCCGTTGATGATCCACCTCCAACTACTTCAAGATTAGTCCCAGGCCCCGTCGTCCCGATGCCGACGTTGCCGTTATCCAAAACCACAAATTTATTGGCTCCCGCGCTATCTGCCGTTCGCAAACTAAATCCTGTTGTTGTACCTGCTCCTTGAAGATAGGTATTGTGCGCTACGATCTTTTGAGCCACAAAATTATGAGTATTGGCTATCTGCAAATCGTACGTCTGTTTGCGGCCGGTCTTTTTGATGCTAACTATCTTTTCAAACCCATCTACTGTGGCTATCAATCGCCCTTTACTTATTTCAGAAACTTTAGTCCATTTCCCACTTGACAAGCTGGTATTTTCTGCTAAAATCGGTCTTGGAGCGGCATAGATTGGATCTACACCCGCTCTTTTTTGTTGGGCAGCAACTATCTCTTTTGCTCTATCTGCAATCTCTTGCTTGTAAACATCTGAACCTTGATACGTTACTGCTCCTAAAAGCACATCTGCTATCTGCAACAGCATGGTTCCCTGACTTTCCAGTTGAAGCGCTTTGACTATCGAACCTGTACCATTAAAATCGCTCAGGCTTTGAGTGGCTTTTACCGGCTTATTCAAATGATCTGCCAAAACAATAAATTTACCTGATAACGGCGTGACTAACCTTTCAACTAAAGATAAGTATTGTGTCCAGAATCTCCCTTCCTCTCTTTTTTCAAGGATTGATAAAAATTCCCAATCTTCTACATATTCTTCCATTTTATCGAGAAGCTTGTGATAGAAAGGCAAACTATTTGGAGTGATATACTTAAATTTAAATTCAAATGTGATCTCGTTTTGATTTAGTTTGGAAACAGTTTCCAAAAGAATATTGCGAAGTTTCTGATTGAGTTCTATCTCATTTTTCTTTAATATCAAGGTTCCCACTCCCATTTGGGAATACGTGCCTGAGTCAAAAATCCCGACTTCATCTACAAAAGCAAATAATGGCGTTGTGTTAGTTTGTTGCTTTACCAAATACGGATGGTTGGCGGTGGTTTCGATCGCTTTGCCTGTCTCGGTCTTGAGTTCGTATACCGTCTGGACACCTTTGTCCATGGTCTCCTCAACCTTCTGCCATTCAAATTTGCCTGTAGTTTCATTAAGCGATAAAATCTCGTCTCCGGGCTGAATGTCTTCAACTGGCACATCTTCCCAATTGTCTTCATCGTCTTTATCCCCACCCTTTTTCTTCCTTCTTCGCACAAGCGAGCCTTTGACAATACACTCTCCAAGAACATGGAGTTTGGCCCCAGGCCCCGTCGTCCCGATGCCGACGTTGCCCGAACTATCTATTCTCATTCGTTCACTTCCCCCCGTTGATAAATTAAGCGCGTTAGCTCCACTTGACCACATTCCCGTATCCAAATCCCCATTAAAACTAATTCCAGGAGCTCCTACTGCTCCCAAACTAAATGAGCCTACTCCGTTGACTTCTAACTTCGAATTTGGAGCCGTCGTCCCGATGCCGACGTTGCCGTTATCCAATACTGCAAATTTATCCGCTCCGTTGTTATCCACTGTTCGAAGGCTAAACCCTGTTGTTGTACCTGCTCCTTGAAGATAGGTATTGTGGGCTACGATCCCGTTGCCCACAAAATTGTGGGTGTTTGCTACTTCTATATCGTAGGTTTGTTCTTTGGCAAATTCTTTTATCGCTATCACTTTCTCCCACCCATCAACTGTTGCTATTCTTACGCCCACTTTAAGTTCGTATACCCTTTTCCATGAAGTATCAGTTGACATTGGCAATTTATGCTGATACAATGTGTCCATAAATTGATCGTGTGTGTTGCGAATCGTCAAGCTTTTGTCTTGGGGTGTAACAACACTATAGTTTCCTAAAAAGAAATCACGATCTTTTTTGTTTGCCTCAATATCTGTTTTTTGTCTTCCTATAAACGCTCCATAAGTGGCATAATGCGCGGGCGAATTCTTTCCGATACTTGCAAAATGAATATCAATTGATTTGCCATAGCTTTTAATAGGCTGAATGATAGCGTTCTCGTGTCCTGAATACTCAATATCAATAATTAAACCTGCGGGAACAATTTGTTTTGATGCCAAAATCATCGCTATAGCATTTCCAAACACGGTTGGAGCAAACATCTTTAACTGCCTCTCGTTCGGGTGTCTTTTTGATTTATATTCTTCAAACAACTGCCTTTTTACTTGTTTAGAAATTTTTAAGATAATGCTTATATCTTTCCACGCAACGGCAACAAAACTGTCTTTTGTGAAATCTTCAATTCTATTACTTTGGTCAACTTCTAGCACCTTGGCGTTCAGCTTGTGCATCGGAAACGATTTTGCCGTTAAATACGGATGATTGCCCGTTGTTCGAATCTGCTTGCCTGTCTCTGTAATGAGCAGATAGGTCTGTTGCACTCCCATATCCATAAGTCCATTTACTTTAGAGATAACAAACTGACCCGTTTCTTCATCAAGCGTGAGAATCTCATCTCTTTCTTGGATTTGATCTATCCGCACATCTTCCCAATAATCTTCTTCTATCCACTCACCATTTTTGCCTTTTCTTCTTCTGCGGCGCCTTCTTTTCAAAAGAGTATCTCCGGTAACACATTGCCCAACCACATGAAGATTAGCCAAAGGAGATGTGGTACCCACCCCAACATTACCCATCGTAGTTATATTATTGGTATTGGTGGTTGGCCACAACGTAATGCCGGAAAGAATCCAAAATCCTAAAATGCCACTACTTGGAGCAGTGGATGTTAGCTGTTTGCTGCTATCTGTATATACTCCGCTTGATGCAGACAGCCCGCCTATTCTCACGTTCCCGCTTCCTCCTATTTCTAAAGCGGAAGCAGGAGCAGTTGTCCCAATTCCCACATTCCCACTAATATAGGTGTTGTGCGCCACAATGCCGTTACCCACAAAATTGTGCGTGTCTTCTATTTGCAGGTCATACATATGCAAGCGGCCAACTTTACGAAGCGATACCACTTTTTCAAATCCCGTTTCTGTTGCGATATATGAACCAACCTTAATTTGAGATGTTTTTATCCATTTAGCTCTTGACAATTCTTTATCTTTGTAGTAGGATGAGCCCAATTGGCCGTGTGGGCTGCGATTTGCGGTAACCACTCCGCATGTAACAGCTCTTAAGGTCTCTAAAGACCCCCGGCCTTTTGTTATTCTCCCCAAAGCTTCTTTGTTTACTATTAATCTAGTTTCGCAAATCCTCTTGCTTTGAGTTGTTTCCAATGCTGCTAAATGGGCAGGGGAATGTCTGCCAATTCCTTTAGAAATTACTTCTGTATCAGGGAAGAAAGTTTTAATAATGTTAGAAATTCTCCTTTCATACCCGCTGTATTCAATGTCAACTATTAGCCTAGAAGGGTAAATATTTGCCGCTTTAAGAGTTTGCACTACAGCTACTGCAAAAGTTTCGTGGGTAAAAGTGGCAGTCTTATTTACTCTTTGGTAAGAGCGTTTAATTTCTTTTTTGTCGGCTTGAGTGATTTTAGCAGTGAATGTTAAATTGCCGTAAGAAACGCCTATTATAGTTGGTTTTCCCAAATCCTCAATTTTAATTGACTGGTCAACTTCAAAAGTTCCGTAAGTAATTTCGGGTTTGGCAATATTTAGGTATGGGTGGTTATTAGTAGTTTTTATTCTCTTGCCCGTTGAAGTTTGAATTTCAAAAGCTTCTTGAATATCCTTGTCTAATGTTTTTTCAACTTTATGCCATTCGAAGTTTCCTGTTTGATCGTTCAGCGATAAAACTTCATCTCCTGCTTGTACATCTTCTACTGGGATTTCGTCTTCTGTATATTTGCCGTTCTTTTTCCTGCGTCTTTTGATCTTTGTTCCCAAAGCCACACACTGACCTTCAATGTGTAATTTTGACATAGGACTTGTCGTCCCGATGCCGACGTTGCCGGTATTAGTTACTACAAACTTATCCGCTCCGGCAGAATCCGCTGTCCTCAAACTAAATGAGGTGTTAAGCTGGTCTGCGCCCTTTATATATGTATTATGAGCCACGATACCGTTGCCGACAAAGTTGTGGGTTCCCTCTACCTCTATATCATAGACTTGTTCAGCAGGAAGATGTTCGATCTTAACTATCTTTTCGAAAACCGCTTTATTAAACTTGCCCGCTACCGCGATTTTACTTCCAGTCTTAATATCCTTAACTTTAACCCACTTGCCACTTGACACGTCCGCTATGTTCTGGTACAAGTAAGACAATAATGTTACCCCAAGGTGAAACTTGGGGTTCTTTTTTGCCTTCAAATCAACAATGTTTCTAATTTTTTCAGCAAATAGGTGCTGCTTCTCCCAAAGTTCCCATGCTGTATTTCTTCGATAGCCTACAAAAGCAATTTGTTTACCTTTGTCTTTTTCAACCCAGTCCGCTAAAGCTAGATAGTCGCTATCTCCGCTAACCACTACCACCAAATCCAGATCATCAATGCTTCTAACAACATCCATCGCCAGATCCATATCTATATCACCTTTCTTTTGCGTGCGACCCCCTTCAACAGGGATGTACTTGAGCGGTTTTTGTTTGACAGTAATAGTTCTGGAAAGATTCTTTAAGAATTCCTGTGTCCCTTTAAGGTTGTGATCACTTGCATCTGGAATAGCAATGTAGTAGTTGAAGAACTGCAAGTCAAATGATTTATTGAGTAACTTGTAAAGTTCGTTAGAGTCAACTTTCCAGCCATTGTCTTTTGCAGCGAAGTACATATTGGCATTGTCATAAAATACACCAACTTTTGGTTTTTTATCTTTTGAAGTTTTTACAAAGTATGGGTGGTTGCTGGTGGTTCTAATAGTTTTGCCCGATTGAGTGGTGATTTTGGTAATAGCTTTTGTTCCCATATCCATAAGCGCCTTGACTTTAGAAACGACAAACTCGCCAGTGTTTTCATCCAATGTTAAAATTTCATCTCCGGGTTTTATTTCGTCAATGCGTATTTCTTCCCATTCTTCAATCCATTCCCCGTTTTTGCCTTTTCTTCTTCGTCTTCGTTTCAAAAGAGTATCTCCAGTTACGCACTGCCCAACCACATGAAGACTGGCTAGGGGAGCAGTGGTACCAATGCCGACGTTGCCCCCTACTGTAAAATTGTCATCTACATGCAATGCATCTGTAAATCTGAATCTACTGTTACTATTGTCCCAGATTAATCTTTCATCCTGAATTTGACCAAATATTAAAGCTAAGTCTCCTTCTGTGTTATCACTATCTATTGTTAAGGTCTCTTGCTTTGTTCCACTTATATCTGTAGCCGTTGCGACTAAATTATCTGCATAGACATTAGCAAAAGGAAGAAGTGCAGAGCCAAGATTATACGTAGAGACCTCAGAAGGAATAAGATTTGAAGACAACGAGGCATTTATTGTTATATTGTCAAAAGATGAATCTCCAATAATAACATTCCCTAGAGCCGTCAAATCAGACGTAAACCTAGCATCTCCATTTGATCTTAACTCTCCCTCTATTCGTACATTGTCGGCGAATAACGCACCTCCCAATATAGACAGCCCACCTTGACCTTCAATGTCACCACTAACATCCAAATCATTTTCTATATCAACATCTTTGTAAAATTTAGCATCTTCTCTAACCTTCAGTTCGCTATCAAGATCTAATGACAACAGACCATATTTTTCGTATTTATCGAGATATTTAAAAACACTTTTTGACCGCTCATCTTCTATTCGAAAACCTGTGCTTACACTTCCATCTAACACCACATAACTAGAAATCAAAGGAGAGTTTACGTCCTCACCGCCAAGAACCTTTTCAGCACCATTTTTAGATTCTTGCTCAAACAGCTGATTAATTTTGCTTCTAATATCAAGCAAATCACTCCGATAAATTGCCCATAAGAACACCGCACCAATTGTAAACACGATAAACCTTGCCAATTCTATCCTGCTAAATTGTGAAGCAGATACAAACTCTTCAGAATCCAAAGCATTAACAACATGAGCCTGTACAGAACCGGAATTTGAAACATCGTCAAGATTTTCACCCTGAGAAACAAAAAGTTTTCTTATAGAAGCTAAAGCGCGGTTAATTGTATTTTCAGGAGTATCAATAGATTCAAGGTGCTTTTTGTATAACCCTAAATCACCAGATTCAAATGCCCTGCCGGACTTCCATACCAGAAACTTTCTAATATCAGAAAGGTAATTTTTAACCGTTACCTTTGACCCGCCTTTTTTTTCAAGATATTTTTCAAAAGAATTGAGGTATTTTTGCTGTTGTTCCGATAATTCTACTTGGGCAGTAAATTTCATATTGTTCCCGGTTCCCTGTCAGAACCGAAAAACACGTATAACTTAGTTCATTATACCTACTGAGTACAAAATTTCAAGTCGAATATTCGACCAATTTTCGGTTTTGTGACAAACCTGTTTTTCGCTGTAACAACAGCTTGTTTGTGGGTACAAAAATTCAGAAGATTGTGCACCAAAACACGTCAATCTGAAACAGCCCAATAGTCCGGATTTGAATTTGTCTCGTTCTGTTATTTAAAGATTTCAGCAAAGAATATTTTCCGTGATAAAATCAGATTCATGAAGGTGTTAATCGTCGCGTCTGAATGCTCCCCATTTATAAAAGTAGGAGGCATCGCAGATGTCATCGGCAGTCTGCCAATCGCCCTTAATTCTTTAGGAGTTGACGCAAGAATCGTCATCCCTTTTTATAAACCCCTATTTAATGAATTCAAAAATCAACGACTACAGTCTAAAGACCGTAGTCAGCTGTTTTCTCGCGAAAATAAAAAAATCGCTATAAATATAAATAAGATAATTGACATCACAATTCAATTTGACAATAAAAAAAATCCGGTATCTGTTTATGAAACAAAAATACCTGGTACAAAAACTGCGGTTTATTTAATATATAATCATGAATATCTTGCAAACGGAGGCATATATTTCTCACCCCAAAACGCAAAAAGCCCTAAGAATGAATTAAACAGATTCGCCTTCTTCAGCAAATCAATAATTGATATATTCGCATATCAAAACGAAATATTTCAAACGGATATCATTCACTGCAACGATTGGCATACTGGAATGATCCCTCAGCTTATTCAAAACATGAAAACCTACTCACGGCAAAAAAATATACCTAAGACGATATTTACTATTCATAATTTGGCATACCAAGGACTAGGCGACACAGACGTGGCTGACAAACTAGGACTGAATATCCAAAAAGACCAAACTCTTAAATGGGATTCACAGGACGATAATATTGACTTTATTTTACAGGGTATAGTCGGTGCAGATTATATTACGACTGTATCTCCAAAATATGCTGAAGAAATAATGACGCCAGACTACGGCGAAGGGCTTAACGAAATATTAAAAGCCCGGGAAGGAAGACTTGCCGGAATACTAAACGGAATAAGCTACGAAGTATTCAACCCCCTGAAAGACCCGTATATTTCAGCAAATTATACTGATGCCAGTTTTAAAGAAGGCAAAAAAGCCAACAAAATTTCACTTCAAAAAGAGCTTGGAATAGAAATTACTGAAGACAAACCACTCGCAGGAATAATCAGCCGTTTGGCCAACCAGAAAGGGCTTGACATAATAGCATTATCTGTAAATGAAATTATGGATTTAGGATATCAGCTGGTTATTTTGGGTACAGGTGACCCTCTGCTTGAATCAAAGTTAAAAGAATACAACAATGAGGAACGCTATAAAGGCTCATATCGCGCTGAAATATCATTCTCTGAACCCTTGGCAAGAAAGATATACTCTGGCTCTGACATGTTTCTCATACCATCCAGATATGAACCCTGCGGATTAACCCAGATGATATCAATGAAATACGGCTCTGTCCCTGTTGTCAGAGCTACAGGGGGATTGTATGACACGGTCAAAAACCTTCAAACAGGATTCACCTTCGATACCCTAGACAAAAAAAACATGCTCAATGCACTACACCTTGCTATAGCGACATATTCAGAAACTGCCGGTAAATGGGATAAAATAGTAAAAAACTGTATGACAGAAAATTTCAGCTGGGACGAGAGTGCTAAACAGTATGTCCTGCTGTATCAGAGGGTATTATCATTTTAATCTTATTAACCACCGTGTCAAACCTGTGAGTTGATAGATTTTGGTCAAAAGTTTTATCAACTGTTGTAAGATATATGTCACGTTGTTCATTAACTTTACTAATCGTTGCAATAGCAATTCTTTTCAACAACACAGCATCAGGCTCGATATGGCAATATCCCCTGACAAAACTCGCAACAAACTTAAGCTCATCTATGTTTCTCGACCTAATATCTACAAGCCATAACGCTATGGCTTTTGCCATGTCATTAAACTTTGCCGATTTTGACGAAGTAACTCTTCCCCATTCAAAATCTATTACCCCTGTTACTTTTCCTTTTATATATAGAACATTTTCCTTGCTGTAATCACCATGAATTACATTCGCGTTATGAATTTTTCTTAGCATTTTCCCGGCATCTTCTGCAGCCTTCTCATTTGCCCAATGCTTCTTTATTTTTGACCCTCTCAAATAACTTAAAACCGCAATCTTCCTAAATTTCCCATATAATTTATGCTTTATAAAAAGGCCTTTTGATTTAGCTGAAATAACGTTATATGTCTTTATGCCCCTTTTGCTAAGAAGCTGAAAAATTCGCAATTCCCTTAGAATAAGAGACTCTGATCTTGATCTCGAATAAAACCTAAAAATATATGAGCCACAGTTTGTATCTATCTTTGCTACTGTATTGCCTTTACTTGCATAAAATATTTCATATTTTCTTATTACTCCGATATCATATTGTTTAGATACTTCAGCGATGTCATTATACGTCAAAACAAATTTAATGTTATTGGGTCTGATTATATCACCAGACAAAGCACTCTCAAGATCAGACATAAATGACAATCTCGCATTCTGAAAATCACAGTCCGACTTATCACTAAAAGTGTCGATTTGATAAATGAATCGTAGAGCTAGTATTACGAGACAAAACCTAAAAGACTTAATATAACGATAAAGCCGGCTTTTATCTTCTTTGTCGTGGTATGCATGATAATAATGCGAAAATATTTTGCCTTTCCAGTAGCCCTCACGCCAAAATAGCAGATAGAAAAACGCCCCGTCAAATCCCACCGGAACTTCGCTGAAATACTCCCAGTCAAGAAAAGCGAATTTCTTAGAACCTGGCTCCTTAATTAAAATATTTTCAGGGTACAAGTCACGATGTGACAACGACATGTCACGAAACACCCTGCGATGATTATTATCAACAAAGGTTCTCACAGAGTCATATAAATCTTGTGGCAAAAGATTTTTTGCATTTTCAAAATAATATCTTAATTCTTTTTGTACTGTCCTATACGACCATCTCTGTGGACTTACTCTAAAAATCTTTTCATCCAGACCGCTCAGGTAGTCAAAAAATCCTATAAACTCCTTAAAATTGCTGTTTGTAAAATTCCCCCATTTTATGCCCATGTCTTCAACAAACTTCCCCAGAGGACAGCCTTCAATATATTTAAATATGTAGTAAGGATTATCTCCTTTTGTTGAATACCAGTGAATATTCGGCACCCAGGTTCTATACCTTGTTTTTAGATTAGATCTTAATTCCCTTATGTATCCTATTTCCTTTCTAAAACGCTCTATCGCATCTACATCTGAAGAATCAAACATTTTAAGAGTAAATTTTGCCCCCGCGGTATTTTTTACAACAATCAAATGAGACCTAACCATTCTATTATCAGGCTCTCTAACGCTTTTGACATATTTTAGGGAATATTTTGACATAAGATTTTTTATGCGCTGATTCATAAATTCTTAGGCAGTATTATCACTCTGGCTGACCTTTAGATATTTCACGGTATTTTTGTCTATATTCTTTCAATATGTCATTAAATTTCTCAAAGTCGCCTTCAGATCTGAAAAGATCCATAACATGAACTGCGTCATATATATCAAGATCTCTTTCAAGCTTATACTGAGAATCCCTCCACTTTATTGCCTGTTCATACTCACGATTTTTTGAAGCTTTTTCTTCCTGCAATTTTAACGCTTTTAAAAGAGCTTTATAATACACAGTTGCACCTAAACGCTTTGAAAGCGGAATTCTGCGGGATTCAGAATCAGTTTGCGCCATCTGATCAACCATTCCCTTCCTTTGCCACTCATGCGCAGTAAAAAGGATATTTTTATACAATTCTTCTGCCTGATCTTTAGAATCCTGCGACGCATCCGGCACGCTGATAACCACCTTAAACAGAGCATTCATTCCTTTTTCTATGGACTCGACACTCCACCACGGTTTAGCGCTTGCCCACCACCACGGGTCACTGTTAAGGGCTTTATCAAGGGCATCTCTTACTTTAACCCACTGTCTTTTCTTTTGCTCCTCTATCTTTTGTTTTTCAGTAAGTTCATTCCAGTCGGTACTTTCTTCGAGAAGCTTCGGATAACATTTATCAGAATACCAGGAATTATTTACAGACTCTGTCGCCAGAGAGGCTAATTGCCATTCATATTCATGTATCTTATTCGTCTTATCAAACCACAAATCATATGAGTTGCCATTTCTTACATCTTCGACACTTGACGCCCACGTTGAATCAAGAGGCTTAACCTCCTTTGTTTTCTTGTAATACAAAGACAGATCACTCACGAACACATTTTGAAAGTCTTCTGAGTGCATGATGCTGAATAATGTATTTTCGAGCCCCGGCCGGTGATGTCCAAAAGTCTCGCCGTCCATAGCAGTAATTACATATCCCAGCCGGTTAAAGACGTCTTCCATTGTATGTTTAAGTGACTCAGCAGATCTTATCAACGCACCCATTATCAGGTTACTTGGTCTTTTCTCTCTAAAATACACCTGCAAATTCATGCCGCTTATTTTATATATAGTGGAGTAATCTATTGTCTTGTCTTGCGCAGTCAACGCAACTTCGTCAGCAAGTATCCATTTATAACATAGATTATTGACTATAGAAGCAATTTTAGGATTATATGCCATTTCGGGGGAGAAGAATCCCTTAGGGCGATATGCTTTTCCAAAATACCGGCTGTTCGTTTCATCATTTAGTTCAATCTGGCGTCTTACCTCACTCTCGGGGAGCAAAGGCAGAAACGCATGATACTTTGCAGAAGAGGTCAACTCAAGCCTCTTCATTTCCACCAGAGCTTTTATATCTTCTATGACATCTCTATAACCATTTTTAAAAAGAAGCTCAGACAAAACCGCACTCACATTCAGCGTTACTTTTGTTTCAGGAATTTTGAAAAACCCTCTTAAAAGGGGTCGGTACGACTCATTTACTATTTTTTCAAGTATGCCCGGGTGCTGGTCTGCCGGCTGATATATGTGTAAAAAATGCGCCCATTTCATATATTTGTCCTTTATGGACGAACTTTACTCTATTATGTCCCCATGCACATAGCCTTCAGTTTTGAAATGCAAGGCTCTTCGGTACAATTCCTCATATTTGCATGCTACCTCGCGCCAAGAAAAATTCGTATTCATGGCATTTTTCTGAATTTTCTTCCATACTTCCTTGTCTCTGAAAGTTTCACTGGCACGCACCATCTGGCCGTAAAGCGACCAGCCGTCAAATTC
>MEVH01000007.1:2071-23143 GCA_001772665.1 candidate division WWE3 bacterium RIFCSPLOWO2_01_FULL_39_13 | reverse complement strand
GGGGTTAAAATCCTCGACTGTGTCGTCCAGACCGCCGGTAGCACGTACCACAGGAATTGCTCCATACCTCATTGCCTCCATCTGCACTATCCCGCAAGGCTCAAAACGCGAGGGCATAAGCATAATATCTGAGCCTCCAAAAACAATTTTCGGCAGAGAAAAATTAGGATAGGTATGAAC
Organism: candidate division WWE3 bacterium RIFCSPLOWO2_01_FULL_39_13; assembly: GCA_001772665.1. Classification (GTDB taxonomy): domain Bacteria; phylum Patescibacteriota; class WWE3; order 2-01-FULL-39-13; family 2-01-FULL-39-13; genus 2-01-FULL-39-13. The sequence continues at coordinate 22,963 of MEVH01000007.1, read as the reverse complement.
GCCAACTTTCTTGGGAAACTTTTCGGCCAGTTTCTGGGCATCTTTCTCTAAAGAATGGTCACCCGACCCGATAAGGACAAACTGCGAATCAAAATCTTTAAGAAACTTTCCTAAAACTTCCAGCATAAGATCGACACCTTTCTGTAGATCGAGTCTTCCTACAAAACCAAATACCGGTACATTATCATTTTGATGAAGTCCAAATTCTTTTTGAAGTCTGCGCTTATTAACCAATCTTTTTTCAACACTATTAACATCAAAATTAGCCGGAAGCATTGGATCCGTAGAAGGATTCAGTTTGTCATAGTCAATTCCATTGAGAACACCAAATAATTTAGACCTTAGTTCAAGCAAAAGATTATTTAAACCGCCACCGTAGTGTTCAGTCAAAATTTGACGTGCATAGCCTTCAGAAACAGTATTTACAAGATCAGAGTATATTATCCCCCTTCTTAAATAATTAAGTCTGCGAAGACGCTCGCTGAAAAGGGGAGGAATTTCAGACTTTCCGTCATCAAAATTCAGCTCGCTGGTTGGATCAACAGCCTGCCCCTGAAAGTGTATGTTGTGAATCGTTAAAACCGTCGCAGTATTTTCAAAGCATGGCTCTTTAGCATACTTAACCCGTAAAATATTGGGGACAAGAGCAGTATGCCAGTCATGAACATGAATTATATCTGGGGTCCAATCTATCTTGTCACAAACATATTTTATTGCCCCATACGAAAGAAGCGCCCACCTAACATGGTCATCAGAATAGCTGTATACATTTGATCTCTTCTCGTAATATTCTGTATTTTCAAGAAAATAAATTACTACCCCATCCTCTGTAATATGCTTTTTAACGTTACACACTATAAATGTCGCCTTATTGTCATCACTTTCATAACCAGTGCTGATTTTTAATCCTTTGTACACCAGATCCATCTTGTATTTTTTCTCATCAATAAATCCGAATTTTGGCATAAATATCCGGACATCATGCCCACGCTGAACAAGGGTCTTTGAAAGATAGCTTATTACACCGCTTAATCCTCCAACATTAGAGAATGGAGTAACCTCGGCGCCGATATGGAGTATCTTAAATATTTGTGACGATGAATCAGAAGCGATAACTTCTACCTGGGGATCAGTCTCTTCGATCACTGAAACCAGCGATTGACTTTCTGTTCCTTTTGACAAGCTGGACTTCTTCATAAGTTAAGGAATTTTACCACGTCAGCTAATTGTGTTTAAAGAGACAGACTAAGTCACAAAAAACCGCCTCTCTCCGTCAACAAGTGTCCTGCCCATTCACTTGCCAGGAAAAGAAGCGGATTCTTATCACCAAGGCAAAACCCTTTCCACACACAGGAATGGGAGCAAGGAATTAATAATTGGATTAATAAATAATTCCAAAATCCTTCTCCAAGATAACCACCATGCCTGCAGAAAGGGTTTTGCCTTTGTGGCTTTATATAAATACTATCTTATAGCAGCCCGCCTTGCTATCAGGCTCAAGCAAAGAGGACTTCACACAGTATAATATCCGCTACTAATGCTTTCAATGTACCGCAAAATACTATACCCTATAACTATTTTTGTCAAGATATGTACGGACGAGGTATGAGAATCTCCTCTGTCTTAACAGAGCTCGATAAGAAAAGCATCTACACATTTACCAAATGTTCTCTAAACTTCTTCACCAGTTCTTCTTCATTACTGGAAGATAAATCTCTAAGAAGAACTTTATCATCAACGACTTTAAATCCGCCGATTTCGCGAGTAGGAACAAAAACAATATCGGTATTTATTATTATTCCAATATTCGCCTCTTCTTTTTTCATAGCAGGTGAAAGTTTCAGGCCGTCTTTCCAAACCTGCATATCCTCTGGATTGGCATATATGTGAAGCAAAGTAAACGGCTTTATCAAGAAATGCAAAGACAACCCTGCATACAAAGTAAACGCATACTCCATATCCCTAGACCCCGCAAGCTCCTTGATTTTTCTTGCCAATTCGATAAGGTCGGTATATTCGCTTTTATAGTACCTCACGCTCACTCCTGCTCCCAAATCAAGATTTTCAGACGAAAGATCTTTCCCTGAACCTGTTAGGACTGAGGTTTCGGGCTGAACAACCGTCTCAGAAGGCTTTATTTCATTCTCGCTGATATCAAGCGAACCAGCAGAAGACATTCTCGGCTCCTCTGATGTGAATTGTGTCCGAATTTCGCCTGGCAATTTTCGTTCTTCTTGTCTTGGTTCCTCTTGATAAGATTTCTTTACATCATTTTCATAGTTTTCATTAATCCATCTCGAAGAAGTTGAAGGTGATACATTGTCAGACTTGATATCAACACGCTTTTCGGGAATTACTATACCTTCAGTATTCCCTATCTCACGTGTATCTGATGGCCTGCGTTGATATTCAGTGGCTTCAGAACGAACAAACTGCTCTAGTTCAGGCTTAGGTGGAGAATAAAAAGCACCCCCGTCTCCAGACACAGACACAGGGGTTATTTGTCCTGCATTTAAAAATTCCAAAATTTGATCCTTAGTAAATCTATGTCTCCCTGACGCGGTTCTCATTGACTTAATTTTCACGTCTTCCATATACCTATAAAGCGTTCTAAGACTTACACCTAAAATATCAGCGACCTGTGTTGAAGTATACAGTTTATCTTTTAGTTCCAATGCCATACCAATAAATTACATCCCATGGCTCATAGCGTCAAGCACATAACCAAAACTATGGGATCTCACCGTATACTTAGCCTTGTAATATCCCGGAATAACGCACCATCGCAATTCAACGAATATTAGTGTCTAAATACAGTCCTAAATTTTGTTTATAGTGCAGATGAAAACAATAACCCGCATTGGCGCTCTATTCTCGACATATAATTTTATAACAATATATCAATGAATATGAATGTTATAGCCTAAAGAACAACAAAGTCGTAATACCCTGCGCTTTATTTTTTCTGTTTTTAATTTTGTGATTTATCACACTAAACAACGCCAAGAAGAATGACGTGCTAGAAATAGTAATACCACGACTCTGATATCTTTCAAATATATTGAATTAAAACATACGACAACGCTATTCATACACTTTGTACGATTACCTAAAACTGAAATATAGCTAAAAACTGGCTTTTGTGTGAATTCTTAATTGATAATGATAGAATACAGCCGTTAAATGAAAAATATTGTTGCTTTGGCATTAACTATTTCCTCGATTTTTATATTGACTTTGGCTGTTGTCTTGTACGGAGATGGCTGGAGGATAGATTTTTCAGGAAAAACGCAAACCAACACAAAACCTGAGCTTGTAAAAACAGGCATGCTGGCAATACGATCCATTCCTGACGGCGCCAAAGTATACGTTAATGAGAAACTTATTACTGCAACGGACGATACAATCTCGTCATTGAGACCTTCAACCTACACGATTGAGGTTAAAAAAGAAGGTTTCGAGCCTTGGAAAAAGGAGGTTAAGGTATTTCCAGAACTAGTAACAGACATAACCGCTGTTCTCGTTTTGCAGAGCCCGCGTCTAGAACCTTTAACCAATACAGACGTTAAAGCCTTTTCCTTATCATCAAACCAGAACGATATCGCCTTTTTGACATCCAACCATGAAGAACCCGGAATATGGATACTGCCTCTCGCTAACAGTCCTCTGGGAGTATTTCGAAACAATACAAGGCTATTAATCGAGGACACGGCCTTTGCTACCCCTTCTATAGGAGAACAGATCTGGTGGTCACCAAATGACAAAGAAATTCTAATAAAGATGAACGAAAAGGGCTACTTGCTGTATACCCTTCCCGCTCAGAATACAACTAAGCTGGTTCCGCTGTCAGTTACAAATGTGCAGAGCACTCTTGCCAGATGGGAAACTTCATGGAGGGAAAATTTTTTGCAGCCCAAGATAGAATTAATATCCAAATCCCAGCAGATTTCTAAAGACACAATGAACGCTTTAGAAAACCAGGATACGTTTTGGTCGCCGGATGAAGATAAATTTTTCTATCTTTCAAATAATTCTGAGGACTCAAGCAAGTATGATATAACAGTATACAACGCAGAAGATCCGCTCCCGGTTGCAGAACAAAGAGTTTATCACCCTTTGCAAATTGACGATCCCGAAAAAACAAAAGTTTACTGGTACTCAGATTCTTATCATTTAATAACGGTCGATCCGGTACCCGGCAGGGATAAATACTATACTGTCAGCCTTATTAGAATTGACGGATCAAATCAGACCCCGATATATACCGGGACGCTAGAGTCTGACCAAGCTTATACAACTCCATCCGGTGATAAAATTGTGGTCATAACGTCTTTAAAGGATAACTCAAAACCAAACCTATACGCCATTGTAATCAGATAAATCTCTGAAGCTGACAGTGAGGGATAAAAATTCACATATTTTTCTTCCCTTACATCTTGGCCTTGATTATAAGCCGGTCTTTAGTTGTTCCAGGAGGATAACAAGTTACCAAGGTAACCACCGGAACATCGTATTCATCAGCAAAAGGCCTTGTATCCCAACCGCTTACCAGCTTCTTCTGAAACACTTCATAAACATAAGGTTTTCCTTCATAGTAGAAAATAATGCTATCGCCAGGTTCTAATTTATCCAATAGATTAAAAACAGTAGCATATTTCCCCAATTGCCAGAAATTTAAAGAGGAGTGGGCAAATATAAACATATTCCCGTTCTGTCCGGGCAAAGCTGTACCCCGGGCGTGGGCAACCCCGTTCTTAAGGGCATCCATGTATTCATTTTGATTTACGGTTGTAACATCTTTTACAACAGGAGCATTTACATCTATCTCGGTTATAATAACCGAGAAATCCTTATCAACAGGTACAATAGGTACAACATTCTCTGACTCAGAACCTTCCGAAATATTTTCATCAACCCGTTTATCGTCTATTGAATAATTCGTTTCAGTGTTTTTTGCAGTCAAATATCTAACTTCAGAATAAGCAAGAGGAGCATATGTAAAGATCAAAATTCCAAGACCAAAAGTAAACAAAAAATTAGCAATAGTGCGGATAATAAGCCTTAATATCATATTCAGCGAAAGTATACCACAAAGAAAATTACGGCATTTCACCAAATAGAGCTAGAGTAATAACACAAAAAGATTTTATATCACTTGCAAGTCGAGTCTGATAGATTTCATGGTGTTCGAAGAAAAAAACAATCCCAAATGTCGTGAACATAGACTATTGCTATACACTGTCGTTAAAGACCTAACAAAGAAGTATATAGGTCGCCTATAAAATCTTTTTTAATCTTAATATCGATACAAATCGAATGGTTGCAATGATCCTCGTCTCTGCCGTATTTCATCACCACAAGAGTATTACCAAGTCTATTTAAAGTGCCACCTACTTTCGCATAATTTCCCCTTGATTACGGCTTTAACCACTAGCACAGTAACCTATTTCGTGGACACAAATATTACTCGCAGTGCGTATATAGTAACAGTCCCTGGGACTAGCCATAGCTTTTGCCATTTTATTCTTCCTGCTTTTTCGTCTTTTAATTCTTATAACATTTGCGAAATAGCAAATAGGCCTATAAGACAGTGTTGCCTGTTTCTGTATCCGAGACTATCGGATACTAGTCCCGATATTAAATATAACAAGTATGACATATTGCCCTGGAATTACCTCAAGAGCCCTACTGGTCGTCAGCTCTTCGTGATAATATTAACCAGTTAATTGCCTGCTCCCGTAGCTCAGAGGATAGAGTACAGGTTTCCTAAACCTGCTGTCGGAGGTTCGAATCCTCCCGGGAGCACCACCTTATTATTATCACTTAAGTCCAATAACAAGCAAAAGCTGACTGTTGAAATTTTTTCCCCAAGTATTAGAATAGGCAGAATGGATTTTCCTCTATATTCGACAAAAGATATAAAGATAAAAGAGAAATTTAATTTAAACACACCGCTTGGCAGAAAAAAGTATTTTGCTGCCAAGGCCGGCAAAGAGGTTGCTGAATTAAAAGAATATCTTGATAACAATACTTTTATTGGGTTTATGCTCGCCAAAAAAATGGCGGGAAAAGGTACCTATTCGAAAATATTTGAGGAAATTATAGGCACTTCAAGGGTCTATCAGTTTTCGATCGGCGATCTCATTAGAAAAGTCCATCAAACTCTTGAGAGTGACCAAGAGGAAAAATCCAAGATTCTTGAATATATAAACAGAAAGTACAGAGGATATATTTCAGACAAAACCGCAATAGAGGCTCTTTTAAATAGAAGTACAGAAAAGGTGTCAGTCCCGACAGAACTTCTTTTGGCTCTTGTAAAACGAGAGATTGAATCCAAACCGCGCAAAGCAGTATTTATTGATGGGTTTCCACGTACCCTAGATCAGGTGTCCTACTCTTTGTATTTCAGAGAAATCATGAATTTAAGAGATGATCCTGATTTTTTTGTATTAATTGATATTCCAGAGTCAGTTATTGACGCAAGGTTGAAATCGAGAGTTATTTGTCCGGTATGCAATACATCCCGAAACACAAGACTCCTGCCTACCCAATTTATAAAATATGACAAAGCACAGGGTGACTTCTATCTTATCTGCGACAACCCTGAATGCAATGGTTATGGAAAAGAAAAAATGATACCGAAAGAGGGGGATGATCTTGGAATAAAGGCGATAAAACCCCGGCTCGAAATGGACGGGGAATTAATGGAGCAAGCATATCAGCTCCATGGGATACCGAAGGTTCTGCTTAGGAATCACGTGCCAATAGAAGAATCAAACAAATTTGATAGTTATGAACTAACCCCTGAATATTCATATGAAGTCACTAAATCAGGAAAAATAAAGATAAACGAAACTCCATGGACAATAATTGATGACGATGGCATAGAATCTCACAGTCTTTTGGCAGCCCCTGTGGTTCTGTCTATGATAAGACAAATACACAAAATCCTGCTTGGATAAAAAAACTAGAGAGGGGTTTTTGTCACCGTATAATCACCATCCTCATACACAGTCACGACAGCATAGCTTGGAAGCTGAATTTGTCTTTTCTGTGTTAAAGCCCCCATAAAATAGTAGTATAAACCAGGTCTTTCAAGATCAACAGCTTCTCTAAAGAAGTGCTGATCACCGGCAAATACAGCTTTAACAGTAGAATTTCGGATCATGCCAAGAAGCGCTAATCTTTGGTCGTTAACCTCTTCAGAATACTCTCCCATGCCTTTTGATCCAACAAGCGGAAAAGCATCGAAATGTATCGGATTATGAAGCATGACAAAGTCTGAATTATTGATGTTTTCAGAAATATAATTGAATTGCTCTTGGCCTATTCCTTCATATTCATCAGAATTATTAATTAATAATATATTGATTCCCGAGACCATGCGGTATCCATAGTCTTCCCCCATAGCCAGGTTATAGCCATCTATTCCTTTTGATTTCCAGAGATCTCTGTCACCAGGAATCGAGTAAACATCTAAACCTGATTCAGCAAATATTCCTTTTGCTTTCTGCAAGTCTTCGGGAACACCCAACTGTGTAATATCTCCTAAGTGAAATACATATACGACATTCTCCCCTTTTATTTTATTTAAGGCACTTTTCAGTGCTTCCCAGTCGCTCTCTGTATCTGAAATAATAGCAAACTTTACTATGATATTTTTATCTTTTAGGCCTAAATGCGTATTTTGAGTATCAATAGAGAACATATCCTTGGAACCAAGTAAATTTATATTTTGCAAATTATATTTTCCAAGAAAGTTCCTAAATAAGATGGCGATAATAATCACTAAAGCTATAAAAAGCAGGCATGTCATAGAAAACAAAGTCATTAGAAAATTTCTAAAAGAAATCAGTTTCATAGCAACTAGTCTATCATATTGCAGCCATATTACAGCCAGACTATTATACAAATTCAAGTTTGCCTGAACAATCAAACTATTTCGCAAGAAACTACCGCGAGCTTACGCACGCGGTATGCTGTAGCGTCGCTTCGTTCCTTGCATTCCCACCTTCGGTGGAAAAGTAATGCTCGCTTTGCGAGTTTTATGGCTCAAATACCTCGACCTTACGGTCGGGGTATTTCGCTCGCATTATAAACAGGACAAATCAGTTGAACGGTACGAGTGCTAACCTCTCGATCGTGTTGAATTATAAGCACCTTTTAAGGCAACGCTGATTTGTGACCATAGAAGACAAACAACCAGAGCCACTTGCCAATGCCGGCCAACAATACCGAGTACACGTCTGTCCCGAAAAAATAATTGGATGGACAATCGAAATGATAACTCGTTTTGATTAGATTATTTCTATAGGGGGATTTGCATTATTGAAACTGGTTTACATAGACTCTGGAATCTCTATTCCCAATATGCTCAAGCCATTTGTTATTACCTGCATTACCGAAAAACTCAAATTCAATCTGAACATACGGTAGCTCGTGTCACGCATTGGCACTATGCTGGTGGAATTGTAAAAAGTATTATATTTTTGAGCCAGCAAAAATAGGTATGAGCAAATTAAATTAGGAGAGAACCTAAATGCAGCCTCTTCTACTTTTTCACGGAATTTTGACAGTATTTTTACTATATCTAGCTCCTCATTTGTGAGACTTAATTCACTGAACACTTGAACAAAGTTAAATGTCATATTATCTTTTGCGCCTGCTTTCATAAGCAGATTCCTTATTCTTACAGCTGTATATTGCAAATACGAGCCACTGTCTCCGTTCATGTTTAGCGCCTCTTCCCAGTTAAATATATAGTCAGTTGAAGGTGAATGCTTCAGTTCATTATATTTGACTGCTCCTATACCTATTTTCTTTGCCGAATCTGAAAAGACAGCCCGTTTGGCATCTTTTTCAGTACCGCTCTTATCAAGCAAAATTTTTTCAGCCTTTATTATTGATTTTTCGAGAAGCTCACGTAATTTGATTGTATTCCCCTTTCTTGTACTCATTTTTCCTTCTGGCAGTCTAAGGAAACCATGTGCGATGTGGACATAATCACTTTCCTTCCCCAATCCAAGCATCTCGGCTGTTCTAAATACCTGCCTAAAGTGGAGCTTCTGTTCTGCTCCCACTTCGTAGACATAAATATCTGAATGCAAATGCGGGGATTCTCTTCTAAACTTTATCGTAGCCAAGTCTCTTGTGAGATACGTTGTCCCGCCATCGCTTTTAATAAGCATTGCAGGAGGCATATCATTATATTTTATGACATATGCCCCTTCGCTTTTCTGAGCAATCCTCTCGTCAATAAGAAGCTTCACGATGCCTGGCATCATTTTTTCGTATATACTCTCACCGTAGGCGTAATCTATCTTAACGCCTAGAAGTTTATAAAACTTGTCAAATTCTGCCAGTGATGTATCTACGGCAGCTTTCCAGATTTCACGGCATTTTATATCCCCTTTTTCAAGGCTGACAAACGCATCTGTTGCCTTTTTTCTAAGATCAGGGTCTGTTTCAAGTTTTTTGTTAAAATCAACATAAAGTTTTTCGAGATCATTTAAGGTTAGATCCTTTATATCTAAGCCCTTTTCTAGGACTGCTGCAATTATCATTCCAAACTGTGTTCCCCAGTCTCCTAGATGATTGTCGCCCACTACCTCACATCCAATAAATTTATAAAGGTTGTAAATTGCCTGGCCTATTATTGTACTTCGCAGATGGCCGACACTAAACTGTTTTGCAATATTAGGAGATGAATATTCTACCAGAATTTTTCTTTTCGAAGTCCGTTTTGCAGATCCGAATTTATCCCTTTCCGACATAATTTCACTAAGGATCTTTAGGAAATAAGATTTTTGAAGATAAAAGTTGATAAATCCCGGTTTTACAGCTTCGATTTTTTCGACACTTTCTGAAATGACTTTGTCCTTTTGCAATTCAGACATAATTGCCAAAGCAAGGTCATGTGGAGTTTTTAATATATTTCGAGGTTTTTTGAAGTCACTCGCTGCATTGTTTTTCATCTCCTTGAATAAAACCATGGCAATATTGGATGAATAATCCCCATGTGAGGCATCAGTAGGATGTTCAAGATGAATTTTCTCTATCGCAGGTGCTTCAATACGAGCAACCACTGAAACCGCTTTCAATAAGGATTTTTTAATCTGATCAGAAACTTCCTGCATTCCTGTATTTTACAACACTTTCCACAAATCTCCATTCGAAGTCACATGTATATCTCCGTCAAGATCCGTACGGAGAATTTTGATTCCGTATTTCGAGTATCCTTCGACGACTTCTTCGTTAGGATGGCCGAATTTATTGTTTTCGCCGACAGAAATGATGCCGAGGTCAGGTTTAAGCTTTTTAATAAGCGGAGAATAAAAGGCATCTGAAGAACCATGATGCGGGACTTTTAGAACTTCGATGTCGGCAGAAATAGAATCAAGGATGATCTTCTGAACTGGAGCCTCGGCGTCGGCTAAAAAGAGAGCCTCAAAACCGGCGTATTTAAGGAAAATAGAAATAGACTCATAATTTTCGTTTTTCCCCGCAGATTCCCGCAGAGAATACCCTTTCACGCTTATGGCATTGGGCAGACAATCAGAATCAGCCAGCTTCGACAGCTCATCCGAAACAGTATATTCACCCCCTTCCAGCCTCGTCCTAAACTGATTTTCTGTATTAGAAATGCTTTCATCCGATTCATCGTATAAAATACATTTCACGTTGTATCTATCAAATACAGAAAGAACCCCCGTTATATGATCAGCATGTGAATGGGAGATTACCACAAGATCGATTGTCTCGATCCAAAATGGCATGACTTCTGATATTTTATAAAGCACTTCACGTGACGGACCCCCATCTATAAGTATTAAATGGTTATCTGGAGATTTTATTAAAGCCGAATCCCCTTCTCCGACATCAAAAAAGTAGATATGAAGCTGGTTGTCATTGTAATTTTTGACTTTCGGATACTCTTTATAAGCAAAGGACAACAATACGGTCATGGACGCCAACAATATGTAGATAGGATTTTTGCTCATGTCTCGGTGCTGTCTGCCTTTACCAGATATAAAACTCTAAGCACAAAAGTAAAAACAAAGTAATAAACCATTATTGCGGGCAAATTCATTTGATACTGAAAAACTCCGAAATTCAATTTATCAACTGCCTCGCAAATAAGCAAGAAATAGTCAAGCAGAGCAATTAAGACTATCTTTATCATGGCAAAAGGACTAATCATCAAAACTATTCCTAAAACAGTAATAAACGGCACTTCCCAAAGAAGAAGTATATTAGAGACCAATCCAAGCAGGCTGAATGAGCCGAAATAATATGATATAAGTGGGATCATGGCTATATTCACCGAGAATATTATTAATGTCTCCTGCAGAACTACCGGAAGTCCTCGTGCCAATGGAGATACCAGAACCACAGTCATGGTTGCCATAAATGTCATCTGAAAGCTTATGTCGCTGATGTAACGGGGATTTACCGCAAGCATCATAAACGCAGAGAGAATAAGCAAATACAAAGTCCTCTTATACTCACCCAAAACCAGTGCCAGAGTGCTTATAGAGCCCATTATTACAGCTCTTATTATAGGAGGATCCAGCCCAGCGATTAACAAAAACACAAAAAGCACAATAATTGACCCTGCAAAAAAGACTGCCCTGCCAAGCCGTATTAGGATTATTCCTACAAGAGTCAACACAAGCGAGACATTATATCCAGAAACTACAACAACATGAATTATCCCAACTTTTTTCAACATTTCATTAAAACTAGAAGGAACGTCATCTTTATGTCCAATTGTCATACCTAAAACCAAGTCAGCATGCGGTTCGGGCAAAAGCTTTTGGATCTTCCTGATTATTCTGTCTCTGAAATCAGAAATTTTGTTCAGAAAGCCGATATGTCCTGTAACTTCTAAGTGAGGATAATAAACAATTCCTAAAACCGCTTTATCTTCATTTGTTATTACGCGGATCATATCTCCAAGTTTATACTTAGGATATAAACCTGTCATAACCGTGAGATTCCCAACTTGAAAAGCCTGCCTGCCGTTTTTAATATACGGGTGTTTTAATATTGTTCCCTCGACAACACCAGTACCCATATAATCCGTATAATTGGCCGTATTATACGTCCTAAAGACAAATACCCCTAGAAGAACCAAAGGCAGTATAAAAGGAATTGTGTACCTAAGAACTTGGATATCTGGCATTTAAACGGAGTCCGCCACCCGCCTGCGATGGGTATACCCCCCCGCAAAAAAAACGCAGGCACCCTAACAAAAGATTCATGAAATACAAATGGCTGGAGGAAGAATCCAGATCAGACGACAATATTTATCAGTCTGTCTTTTATGTAAATAACCTTTTTAGGTGTTTTACCGTCAAGATGCTTTTTTACCTGTTCTTTGGCTTCTTTTTCTATCTCCTCCTGCAAACTCCCAACACGGTGATCCCTCAGAACCACCCGCAGTTTTCCATTTACCTGAACAGCAATATCTACTGTTTCATCTTTTACCAGGGCTTGATCGTACTCTGGCCATGATTGTACATGGATGCTTATGAAATGATCTTTTCCTTTTAATGAACCGTTGCTTACTTTTTCATTAACCGCAGACGAACGATTTTTAACATCGGCATTGGAATCAACTCTTGCCTCCTTTACCTTTTGAAATAATTCCTCGGTGATATAAGGTGCAAAAGGAGCGAGTATTTTCAAAAAGATCTCTAAATCTTCTAAGGAAAGTCCTTTCGGGGATTTCTCCCATTCATTTACAAATTCCATGAATTTGGCGACTGAGGTATTAAATTTCAAATTTTCGCAGTCAGATGAAACAGCTTTAATGGTCTTATTTAATAAGACTTTAAGATTCACAGGGCTTTGCGCCTTAGTTTTCCCGATATTCCCCAAAGCGAGCTTATAAAGGCGTGCAATGAATTTTCTGACGCCGACAACTCCATTTGTATTCCAGGGCTTATCGGCAGTAAGCGGGCCCATGAACATCAAATACATTCTGGCAGTATCTCCACCGTACTCTTTGACAACATCTATCGGGTTAATCACATTTCCCCAGCGTTTGCTCATCTTTTTATTGTCAGCCCCTAATATCATTCCCTGATGCCGGTGGAACAAAAATGGCTCGTCAAAATCGATGTAGCCTGCGTCATATAAAACCTTAGTAAAGAAGCGGGAATACAAAAGATGGCCTGTAACATGCTCCGGCCCGCCGATGTAAAAATCAACCGGCATCCAACGCTTTAAAACTTCTGGAGATGCAAATTCTTTGTCATTGCGTGGATCCAAATACCGGTAGTAATACCAGCTTGAGCACATGAAAGTGTCCAAAGTATCAACCTCACGATGCCAGCCTTTGCCATATTTCTTTTCTACACCATCCTGAAATTTCTCGGAATAGGTTAGGGGAGATTGCCCTGTCGGCTTAAAATCAACATCATCAGGAAGAATCACAGGAAGGTCTTTCTCATCAACCGGATGGAGATCGCCCTTAGAGTCGTAAACCATCGGAATCGGTGCTCCCCAAAATCTTTGCCTCGAAACCGACCAGTCGCGGAGCTTGTATTTTACCGTAAATTCAGCTTTACCTTCACTTTCAAGTTTCTCAATTATTTTTTTTCTACCCTCGATAGACCCCAAACCGGAAAATTCACCAGAGTTTATTAATATCCCATATTCTTCGTGAACAATTACATTTTTATACCAATCGTTGTCAGCAAGCCATTTCCATACGCAGCCGTTGTTGAAATTCTCTCCGGCAAATTTAGAAGCTAAAGTGTCGATTTTCTTTTCAGTTTCAGGAGTCAACTCAATTCTTTGAACAGATCCGTCTTTATGCTTGAAAATAAAAACTGTTTCAGCCCCAACATATTCATTCCAATACCCAGGAATTAACTTTTCCGTAATTAACTTCTCATATTTTTGCAATGATTTTTCAGGAATTTCGATCTTTCTGTCCCCGTCTTTAGTTCTCGCAGATATTTTGACTCCAATTTTCTTCAAGTCCTCGTCAGTAATGTCATCGGCTCCCATCAAAAAACTTCTTGGTAAAAGATCGCTTCTCGCTACCACATGGATTATCGGAATATTGAATTTGCCCGCAAAATCAAAATCGCGTTTATCATGTGACGGGACTCCCATTACGGCTCCTGTTCCGTAGCTCATCAATACATAATCCGCCGTCCATACTGGAATTTCCCTGTTATTAACAGGATTTACTGCATAAGCTCCTGTAAAAACTCCGGTTTTATCTTTATCCTGTCTTATTCTTTCAAGTTCAGTCTTTTTCGAGGACTGATTGATGTAAGCGTCAACTTCTTTTTGCTGCTTCGCAGAGGTAATTTCTTTAACAAGCGGGTTTTCTGGAGACAAAACAATAAAAGTCGCTCCGAAAATTGTATCAGCACGCGTTCCGAATATCTTTATGCTCTTCGATGTACCCTTAATAGAAAATTTGATTTCTGCCCCTTCACTTCTCCCTATCCAATCCCTCTGTCTTATTATGCTTTCTTCGGGCCAGTCAACTTTATCAAGATCCTTAGATAGCCTGTCAGCGTATTTTGTGATTTTCAAATACCACTGCTCCATGTTTTTCTGTATGACTTGTGTATCGCACCTCTCGCATTTTCTATCTACAACTTGCTCATTTGCCAGAACTGTCTTACAGCTTGAACACCAGTTGACACTTTGTTCCTTGCGGTATGCCAAACCCCGTTTGTACATTAGAAGGAAAAACCACTGAGTCCATTTGTAATAATCAGGATTATGGCTGCCGACTTCGCGATCCCAGTCTACAGAAATTCCAAGGGACTTTATTTGCTCTCTAAAATTAGCGATAGCATTGTCTGTGTTAATGCGCGGGTGGACATTGGTTTTAATGGCATAATTTTCTGCGGGAAGTCCAAAAGCATCCCATCCGATAGCCTGCAAAACCTTTTTACCGGTCATTCTTTTGTAGCGTGCATACATATCGCATGCGACATATCCCTCGGAATGCCCCATATGAAGGCCTGAGCCACTTGGATAAGGCAATTGAGGCAGGATATAGCACTTATTTTCGTGAGAAAACGGCAGATCACGGTCTTCGGATCGTGGTCGTTGATTTTCTGAGTTGACTTCATCTAATTCTTGTTCTTGAAGGTACTGACCTTGAAAAAGCTTGGACTTTTCCCAAACCTTGCGCCATTTTGATTCAATTTTCTGATGATCATAGCCTTTTTCTGAGGATACCGGCATGTAGAGATTTTAGCAGAAATGTCCAGGACACGCTTTAAGTTGTACAGGTCACAAGGCATACTGGAAAATTTACCGTTCTTAACTAAATATCTTTTTGCTGATTTACTGATAGAAGTTTTGTTTTGTTATTGTAATTACTTTTGCATGAGGATAGCGATTTCTAAACGCTATACCGCCCACCCTCGCAGAGGATTTTATTTCTACGCCTAGCAGTTCTTCATCATTTTTAGAAAGGACTAGATCGATTTCAGAACCCTGCTTTGTCCGCCAGTAATTTAACTTATATCCAAAATCTTCGTAATAATTGGTTTTTAAGACTTCTGAAATAATAAAGTTTTCGAATAATTGACCTCCATCAGGTCTATTATTTATCGGCTGGAAATTTTCTATAAGAGCATTTCTAAGACCTAAATCATAAAAATATATCTTTGGCATTTTTCCTATCTCATCTCTTTTTTTAGTCGAATACGGCAAAACTTTGAAAATTATGAAGCTCTGCTCAAAAAGATCTATATAACGCTTTATTGTTTTTACATCCAATCCCAAACGTGAAGACAGTTCACTATAGTTCACTAACGATCCAATTTGATGAGCCAGTAACTTTAGCAAATTTAACGCTCCCGTTCGATTCTCAATCAAACTTAAATCTAAAAGATCCTTAAAAACCACACTGTCAATTAAATTGGTTAAATAAAGTCTGTCGGATGGCTTAGAAATCATTTCTGGATAAAGACCATAAATCAGGACGTTGTCCAGTAGAAAAACTAAATCGAACGGATATACCCTATCACCTTTGAATTTATTTAAAAAAAGACTGCTAAAATTCTCAACAATTCCTCTTTGAACTAGATACTCAGAAAATGTTAGGGGATAAAGATAGTATTCAATTTTCCGCCCAGCGAGGCTTTCAGAGGCTTTATTCTTAATATTAAACGCTGAAGATCCTGTAATAATCAGTTTATATTCAGGAATTTGGTCGTATATAATTTTGGCCGCTCGACCGGGGTTTGAAAGTTTATGAATTTCATCAATTACAATAAGCTTTGAATCTGGTTTTAATATTTGTTTATATGCCTCTGGATCATATCTATTCAAAACATCACAAATAGGATCTGAATCCACAGACAAGTATTGAGCCTGGGGAAAGATTTTTCTTAGAATAGTTGTTTTACCAACTTGCCTTGCACCAAGCAGAACTAGAACCTGCTTATAGGTGCCAAAATGACATTTCAATTTCAAATCAAGAACACGCCTCAAATTAGCCATGTGCCCATTTTAGTGTTAACTTTTACGGGTGTCAATACCTATTTAGTCATGTCTAAACTAGCATTCTGTATCTCAATTGAGCTGGATTTCAACTCTCTAGAGTGAGTCTCCTTGTACGGTTTCGGATTCTGGTAAGACTTTAGTTCTGAAGACTATCCTTTTATTAGGAAGATTTTCTATAGTATAAGTCTTTTTTACCTGAGGGACTTTCTCAGACGAATGAGACTCCTTTTCAGAGGTGATCTCAGAAACAAGCTTTTCGACAAGCTCTTTCAAACCAATATGTGCAACCGCAGAAATAAAAAGGACGCCAACTCCAATCTTTTTAAACTCCTCTTTGATTTTCTTTTCAGCCTCATGAACCTCAGTCACGTCACACTTATTCACCACAACAATCTGAGGTTTTTTCACAAGCATCGGACTCCATTTCTCAAGCTCGTTTTGTATCACTTTGTAATCTTTAACCGCACCTCCTGCAAAGACCGCAGTGCCGTCAATAAGATGAACAAGAATTCTCGTTCTTTCTATATGCCGTAAGAAATCATGGCCGAGGCCTTTGCCTTCTGAAGCACCCTCAATTAATCCGGGAATATCAGCCAGAACAATATCCCCCAGAGGCCCTGGGACGAAATCAGAGACATGGAGCACCCCCAGATTTGGCTCTAAAGTTGTAAAAGGATAATCCGCGGTTTTTACATTCGCCCGCGTCAATGCATTAATTAATGTCGATTTACCACTGTTGGGGAGGCCGATAATTCCGGCGTCAGCAATAAGCTTAAGTTCAAGAAAAAGAATTTTCTCATCGCCATTCCATCCAGAAGTCGCCTTAAGCGGAGTTCTGTTTACAGAAGACTTGAAATGCCAGTTGCCAAGACCTCCATTTCCACCCCTTGCAATTACCTCTCGCTGTCCAAGCGCAGTAAGATCAAAAAGAACATTTTTATTCTCATCATAAATCACAGTTCCCTGGGGCACACTGACAACAAGATCGCTGCCGTCTCGACCTTTTTGAAGCTTTTTGGCTCCGTCAATCCCATTCTCAGACTTAAAATCCTTTTTCCGCCTGAAAAGGGACAAAGTATTAACATGCGGATCAACCTGAAAAATAATGTCACCGCCCCTGCCACCGTCACCGCCCCATGGCCCGCCTTTAGGAATATACTTTTCACGCCTGAATAAAGCCACTCCATTGCCCCCCTTGCCAGCCTTCACAGAAATTCTTGCGGTATCAATCATGCTGATATTATGGAGTATTACGAAGCTTAAAACAACCTCAGAGAGGGTTTATTGAGAATTAGACAGCTACTCTCTAGGAGGATTCGCGATAGGAGCATCAGTTTCACCCTGAGTAGCATCAGGATTGCTTCCGTCAGCAGGTGTCGGGACTCCTTCTTGAGTAGAATCAATCCCTGTCCCTGAAGCGCCTGGCTCAATAACTTCTTGAGGGATATCAACCGTTGGTTCTATCGCAGGCTCGGTTCCAGGCTGAGTAAGAGGCTCTGTAGAACCTCCTGCAGCAACATTCTCTTTATTCTGATTTTCAAGCTGAAGCTTCGCCTGCTCCTCTTGAATTCTTTTTGCAGCCTCTTCGGCCAGAACTCTAAAATCCTCGAGGTTTTTTGTTACTGTCTCATGGTCAGGATGATCCTGAGGGATCAATCGAACAACTATTTCTAACTGGGTAACCGCATCAAAAATATATCCGCCATCCTTTAGGGCAAACGCCAGATTATAGTGGCCGTTAGCATAATCATTCTTAAGACTAACAGCCTGCGAAAAAGCCTGTATTGCATTTCCATACTGCTGCTGGCGGTAGTAAACACTCCCAAGCTGTATCCAGTTTTTCGGATTAGTCGAGTCAAGCTGTACCGTATTTGAATAGGCTGCAATAGCAAACTGGTCAGCATTTTCAGCAGTTCCGATAAGAGCGTCGTATAAACGCCCTTGAACCTCCCAGTTCGTAACACCCAGAGGATTTATTATTTCTGTAAGGATTTTTGAGTCATTAACAGCCTGCTTTACAAGCTCAAGTATCTGAGTCTTATCTGGGTCAGTTAAATTTTCAGCCTGCGACATATTAGTTGCAATAAACAGGTTCGTCAAAATACCCTGTCTGCGGTATAGCTCCTCATAAGGATCATTTGCTATAGCAAGCCTTTGCATCTCGTAGCCGTCTGCAATATTATCAGCAATAGTGCTTTGCCTGAAGTAATACTGGGACGGGTATACCCGGTAAATCTGAAACCCAAGCAGCCCGGCTCCGACAAGTCCGACACCAAACAGCCCCCAAAGCAGATACGGAGCATTAATCGATATGATTCCATACTTGCGGTTTTGAATTATTATCCCAATCAAAATAAAAAGGAAAACAGTTAAAATCTGGTTAGGTCCGAGAAAAACCATTTCAAGAAGGATGAGCATTACCAAAAGGAAGATCATTCCCCCTTTCTGGCTCTCACGGCTGACTGCGATAGCACCTTTTAGTGTGAAAACCCAAAAAAGGACATAAGCAAACAACCCAACCAGCCCTGCTGTTGCGAGCCACAAAAAGATTTCGTTGAATGGCTGAACAAACCTTAGCTCCCACTCGGGCGAAAGGTTTAAGGACGCTGGTCTGAACCTTGTAAAATCGATCAAAAAAGTTCCAAGTCCTGACCCGATTATCGGCGCTTCCTTTATAACCGAGGCAGAAACCAGCCATGAGTCGTTAATAGAGAGCCTCGGAGGCCGAGCATAATTCTGCAGGTTCAAGGCCGATCTGACTGGAGCAAAATAAGTCATAAAAGAAAGCAAAATAAGAATAGACCCAAGCACAATAAATATTTTTCTATCCTGTGGAAGTACTATCCTTCCAGAGATAACCGCGAAGGCGAGGGCAAATAATACAACCAGCAAAGACAAAACATTCAGGCTGACTATTAAGCAAAGCGCGTTTAAGACAAAAATGACGCTGTAGAAAATAATTTTCGTAAATTTCCTGCCGGATTCTTGCGAAGCAAATAATCCTGCCAAAGACATAAAAGAATAAAAGACCACAAAGACACTAAGCCCGAATAGAGCCATTGATCCATTGGCAAGCGAAAACTCGCGGTTTACCGAACCGATAAGCGGAACGTAGCCGGCGTAGTATGATACCAAAGAAATCAATGCACCAAGTGAAATACCAAGAGCAAAAAAATTCAAAAGTTTTTTAAGGTTAAGTTTGATATTCGAAGAAATAAAACCAAGAACTGCAAGAGCAAGCAGGTAAATAAATGAGACAGAATAGATATTGTTCGACCCTAGAAAAGAGATCCTTGGACTTTGGGAGTTAAAAGCAGCCAGCACACCCGCAAGGATAATTACAAAGAATCCGAAATACGCCTCGGGGCTGTGAATTCGTATCGCCTTTCTTTGCAATCCTCTTATAAAAAAGAGTAAAAAGCCCGCTGCAGCAGCCAGCATAACTAGATATGTCTTGTTCAACTCTATTGCGTTAAACGTAAATGGAAGAAAAAATACGGGAAGAAGACAAAGAAGACCGCAGATAATGTTCTCAATTAGAAGATACAAATCATATCCTCTTCTAACTGTATCCCTCGATGCTTCCCTTGAGGCAAAAGGTTTTATTGGTGACATTTCTTCCATAATGTTAATACCTTATAACACAGATAGCTTAGCATGGAAACACCCATTTTATACACAGGAGTTTTTGACTCAACTACTCAAGACTTGGCAAACTTTTTTAATTTGGAAGCAATAAAAACGGATTTAGATATTTTCCATCCTGCTGTATAGTAAAATGGACGTGAGGGCCTGTAGATCTTCCGGTCGATCCGGCTACTCCTATCTTTTGCCCTTTTTCTACATTCTGTCCGCTGGTTACAGCAATAGAAGACATATGGGCATAAGTTGTTACATAACCGTTTCCGTGGTCTATCTGCACAGCATTGCCGTACCCGCCTGTCCACCATCCAGCTCTTACAACAGTTCCTTTATCTGAAGCGAGTACATTATCGCCAGAATTAGCGATATCTATTGCGGGATGTCCTGAGTGGAATCCCTGCGTTATTATGCCCGATATAGGCCATGAGAACGTCCCGCTACCAGGGGTAACTCCTTCTATCTTAGGAATAACACCATATGCTGATATATCGTACTCTGAGGCTCCCGCATAAAATTTCTTCGATTCAGGAAGCTCGGCCTCTGGAATGGCAAGCGTCTGCCCGACGGTCAATTCATATGGAGCGTCAAGATAGTTGCCATCAACAATTGTCTGCGTCGGCACATTATATTTTTTAGAAAGGCTTTCTATGGTGTCGCCCTTTTTGACCTGGTGCAGGGTACCGTCAAAAGGCGGTATTTTTAAAATCTGCCCGACACGCAGACTATTAGAAATAAGATTGTTAGCATACTTTATAGAAC
>MEVH01000007.1:1827-1981 GCA_001772665.1 candidate division WWE3 bacterium RIFCSPLOWO2_01_FULL_39_13 | reverse complement strand
AGGCTTTCTCGTAAATAATTGATGAAGACCTGCCAAGAAATTCCTGCCCTGACGATGTCGAAGGGTTAACGAGTGTTTCCTGGAAAATACCCCCGGCCAGATATATAGAAAATGAAAAAAGAATGACAAAAATGTATTTGAACCTTTTCCCAAA
>MEVH01000007.1:1125-1807 GCA_001772665.1 candidate division WWE3 bacterium RIFCSPLOWO2_01_FULL_39_13 | reverse complement strand
AACGGGCAGCTGTTTTAAACTTAATATTTATCAAAAACTCTATATTCCTCAACGTTATCACATGAATAAGCCATATCAGCTGATCAAACTTATGAGCAGCATACTCAATTATCGCAACACCAAAGGCACCAAACTGCTCAATATAACCCACCGGCTGAGATGAAAGCGAAAAAAGATTTCTAAAAAAGCTAGATTTCATTTGACTTGGATTATATCAGAACAAAGAGAAGCGGACGCTCTCGGCGCTAAATCCTGCAGCACTTCTAGGATGCTAGCTGCTATCCAAGCCTATATCTTGCCATTCGACAGCGTATCTAAAAACTCATCGTTGGTTTTGGTCTTTTTCATACGCTCTATTATTACCTGGGTTGATTCCTTTTCGTCTAAAAGATCTATCATCCTTCGAAGAGTGATGACCTTTTCGGCCTCTTTCTTGGTATAAAGAAGCTCTTCGTGGCGTGTCATTGATTTCTTTATATCTATGGATGGATAAATTCTTCTTTCAGAAAGGCTTCGGTCTAAAAAGAGCTCCATATTGCCGGTTCCTTTGAATTCCTCGAAAATAACGTCATCCATACGGCTTCCTGTATCTACAAGTGCGGTAGCTATAATCGTGAGAGACCCAGCATTTTCGAATTTTCTGGCAGCTCCGAAAAATCTTTTGGGAGGATAAAGTGCTGCG
>MEVH01000007.1:0-1113 GCA_001772665.1 candidate division WWE3 bacterium RIFCSPLOWO2_01_FULL_39_13 | reverse complement strand
ACCGCTGGGAGGCTCCACCATATTGTATGCACGTGCAAGCCGCGTAATTGAATCCATTAGTATTATTACATCCCCGCCTTTTTCTGTGAGTCTCTTTGCTCTCTCAAGAGCATTTTCGGCTATACTGACCTGCTGCGAAGCTGCCTCGTCAAAGTTGCTTGACCAAACTTCTCCCTTTACGCTTCTTTCAATATGAGTAACTTCTTCGGGACGCTCTCCAATAAGAACAACCATAATTTCAATCTCAGGGTGGTTTTTGGCAACACCTCCAGCAATATCTGTTAGAAGCCAGGTTTTTCCGGCTTTAGGGGGGGCAACAATCATTCCTCTCTGGCCTTTTCCTATTGGAGCTAAAAGATCAATTAACCTTGTAGAAAGAGTTTCAGGATCAGTTTCAAGTGTTATTCTTTGATTGGGGAAAATAGGAACAAGATCCTCAAATCTTGGCCGGCTTCTGGCCTTCATAGCATCAACACCTTCTACCTTTTCTACTCTTAGCAGTGAAAGATATCTTTCGCCTTCTTTTGGAGCTCTTGCCTGGCCCTCTATCCTGTCTCCTCTTCTAAGCCCGAATTTATTTATCTGGGTCTGAGCGACATAAACATCTTTTGGAAGATCGCCTTTCGATTCTTCCTGCCTTAGAACACCGTAATCCTGCCTTATCTCTAGGACACCATCTACCTTGTACATTTTGCCTTCAGAATCGGGGACTCTGCTTCCATTCGTATTTGCATCGCGGAAATCACTTACAGGAGAATTTGAAATCAGAGGCTCGTCTTTCGGAGCACTCTTAACCAGCTGGTTGTAGTCAACTATATCACTTGAGTCTTTTGGATCCTTTAGAGGCATTATTTATGTGATTTGGAAATTGCTGAAAACTCTCAACCAATTTCTTTAAAACTAAACTCGTAGAATTAATGTCAAACTGAAAATTTGGTAAACCTCCGGAGGTTGTTTCCGATGGCTGCTCGTCTATATCGCAGTAATAATAACATTTGGATATATAGAATGCAAGCGTTGTACGGGCAGGCAGGATTCAAGGATGAAGCTCCCCACCTGCCTCCTTCCATAGTATTTCACTCGGCGTGTAATATTTCAACCGCTTTCTCGGTC
>MEVH01000006.1 GCA_001772665.1 candidate division WWE3 bacterium RIFCSPLOWO2_01_FULL_39_13 | reverse complement strand
TGATAGTGGTCCAACAGGCTTTGTCTCAAGTACCAATGCTACCTTTGAATTTAGTGCTAGTGAGAGTGCAACTTTTGAGTGTCAACTTGATGGTAGTGGTTTTTCAGCCTGCACGAGTCCAAAAGCATACTCAGATCTTGTTGAAGGTGCGCATACCTTTAATGTTCAAGCAACAGACGATGCTGGCAATACCGATTCAACCCCAGCCTCCCGCTCTTGGACAGTTGATACGACTGCGCCTTCTGATCCGACTGATGTTGCCAGCAGCGATCACGCAGTCGATACTCCCTCAAACGACAGCACGATTACCATGACTTGGGCGATGGCAACTGACAATGAGAGCGGTAGTGGGGTTGATGGCTATGCTTTTGTTTTCAATGATTCCGCAGACTCTGTTTGCGACAACTCTAAAGATCTAGAAGAAACGGAAACAACAGTCACCAGCGAGGCCTTAGTAGATGGGGCCTGGTGGTTCCATATTTGTACTGTTGATAATGTTGGCAATTGGACAACCACTGTTAATGTTGGGCCTTTCATAATCGACACGCAGGCTCCAACTTCCACTATTACTTCACCAGATGAAGACAGTTTTTGGAACAGCCCAATTGAGATTTTGGGAAGCTCGACCGATTTTCCCGCAACGACTGTTGACTATGTTAAGCTTTTTGCCTCCACAAGTGGCGATGAAGATTGGTTTAAGATAGCCCAGCTTAATAACGATTCTTTATCTGAGCCATTTGCATGGACATTTAATTGGGTTCCAGACGAGAACGGTACTTATGACATTACGGCCGAGGCCACCGACACCGCTGGAAATACAGAATCGAGCCCAGTGGTCGAAAACATAACTTATGACATCACGCCCCCGACAACTCCAGTTGCCGATCCTGCTAATGGAGATTATCCCTCTGATCAATCGGTTACCTTATTAAGTTCTGATAATTTAAGTGGGGTCGATAAGATTTACTACACCACAGACGGTACGGACCCAAGTGCTGAAAATGGCACACTTTATGACGCAACAATTACGGTTGATAAGGATATGACTATTAAGGCAATTGCTTATGATAAAGCCGGCAATACCAGTGATATTTTAACCGCCGTTTATGGAATTCCCCCAATAATTTCTGCTGAGACTTCAAGTTCTGTTACTTCTTCATCGGTGACTATCACGTGGACGACTGATGACCCAGCAACCTCAAGAGTAGTTTATGATACGGTTTCTCATCCGGTTTTAGGGGCGGCGCCTAATTACGGCTATACAAACTCAACTGTTGAAACAGATACTGGTCCGAAGGTAACTTCTCATTCAGTGACTATTAATGGGCTAACCAGCGGCACGACTTATTTTTTCCGAACGGTCTCACACGGGTCGCCCGAAGCCGTAAGTAGTGAGAGTAGTTTTAGTACTTCGTCAAATACGTCATCTTCAAACTCACCAACTTCCTCAACCTCATCTATTTCATCAGCTTCTCCGCCACCTAGTACGTCAAACGTTTCCCCAGCAGTAGCTGGTATTCAAACAAGCGCAGTTTCACCTGCTCAAAATACCCAAGGGGAAGTTCTTTCAGAATTAAGCGAGGCTGCTGGGCAAAACGCGCAAGTAAATCCCACTCCAGAAACACCCGCAACCGAAAGTGGAAGAAATTTAACCAAGTCACAAAGTATTATAATCATTCTAATTGTTGTGAGCGGGTTGCTGCTTATTTTATTCGGTTTAAAGAGAAGAAAATCCGAGAAAACTCCTTGAGCAATAGCTACTAAAGTTGGTTTAGAATTTGGGCTTCTTCTCTGCTCCAAGGAGAGTAACTTCCCGGGTTTTTATTTAAGTCTTCTAAAAATTCCTCCCATTTAACCCATTTCCAATCCACTATTTCCTGAAGATTTGCCGCCGGATCACTTTCACTGTAAGCAACTAGAATGGGACAAATTTCGTTTTCCACAATACCGTTTGCGTCACTAAATCGATAACGATAAGCCGCGGCCTCTTTAATATCCACAACCCGGATCCCAAGCTCTTCTTTGAGCCTACGTCTTGCCGCAACCGTGTTACTCTCCTTTGGACCAGGGTGTCCACATACAGTATTGGTCCAAACTCCGGGAAACGTTTTTTTGTTTAAAGCCCTTCGGGTGAGAAGCAATTCGCGCTTGGAGTTAAATAGAAAGAGCGAAAACCCCCGGTGCAGTGGTGTATCTTTAGTGTGAACTCCCTTTTTGGGTTTAGTACCTATTCTTTTATTTTGTTCGTTAACAAGAACAACAAGTTCCATTTATAAGATAACCCACCACTAGTCACTAATTAATTCAAGACGATGGTAAAAATCCCTCCCCAAAACGATGACTATATCCCCTTGCGAGTTTGGCAATTCCTTCTTTGTTATTTTAGCTTGTAAGAATCTGGATAATTTAGCAACGCTTCTACTACTCTCTTTAGCATAAATTAAAGTTTCAGTTGTTTGTTCCTCGTTTTTAACAGAAACAACCTCTAAGCCCATATTGGCGATCACTCTTGAAACAAAGTTTCCCATTCCGGATACTTGCGTAGCGTTCCTAATTTCAATTTTTTTAGCTTCACTTGCTAAGTTGGTATCGAGTAGATTTTCGGAAATGGTATTATCAAGTAACTGCGGATCAAAAGTGGCTCCTTTTAAAGTTTTATCTAAATAAATAAATTCTAATTTGTCTAAGCTGCGAGTATTTTTTGTTTTCCAGGAAAGCTGTAAAAAATCTTTCAGTGAAAGTGAAGTTTTTATCTGCTTTGGTGGCCAGCCTTTTTTCAGGGGTTTCAAGAAGAAATTAAAAGAAAAGAGTTGCTCTTTTAATTTTTTTAAATTTTCTTCGCTAAAATGGACTTCTTCCAAAGCAATATAACCGTCAATTGGAACTGCTAATGCTATCTGAACAGAAGAGAGCAAAATATCAATTCCCTTCTTTTCTTTTTCTGTTTGTCCCAGCCAATAAGAACTGTAAAGAGGTTGGGTTCCGTAATTTTTGGGCAAGGAAACTTCTACTTCTCTGGGTATGAAGATCACCACTAAACTTTCTTCTTTTTGTTCATAAGATAATAAAGCTAACTCCTCTACTTGATCAGACTTTAAATTTATGAGTAAAATATTTACTCTTGTTTTGAAATCTAGGCCTTTTTCGTAATTTAAAGTAGATGGCAGTTTATTAAAAGGTCGGAAAATTAATGAGGTAACCTGTGAAAATCTAAAGACAAGATTAAAGATAATTGCGGCAAGAGCTAAAATAATAAGAAAGCGCAAAATATTCTTTCTTTGCCGACCCAGTTGTTCCTTTTGCCAAAGTTTATGACCTTTTGTTTGACTGAATACTTTAGCGGAAAACCCTCTTAGGAAAACCTTATGGCGCTTGGGCATTTAATTAGTTATTCCCTATTCTTTCTTTTAGTTCTTTAAAATGAGATTTCTTGAGTCTTTCTAAATTTACATCCTTTTTCCACGATCGTAAAAGTAGTTCCACTATCCTCTCCCCTCCTAAAATTCTAGGAATTATAACGTAGTTAGCTCCCCTTTCATAAAGCTCTAATGCTTCTTTTTCAGTCGGAGCAGTCACAATTTTGGCAATTCTATCTCCTCTTTTTTTGAGGATTTCTAAAATTTCAAGATTATCCTCTTTATCAAAAACTGTACTGACAATAAGTTTGGCTTTAGAGAGGCTTGCGGCTTCAACAATATCGGGATCAGTAATATCACCAAACAAAGTATTAATTCCTTGGTTTGAGACTCGCTCAACAATATAAGGGTTAAAATCAACTACAAGGAGAGGCACTTTTTTCTTTTTGAAAAGCGAAATTAAAGTTGAACCAAGCCGACCGCAACCAATTAAAACAACGTGGTCTTTCAATTCTCCTTCTTCTTTCTGAATTTTTTCGTTTGGATTTCTCCGCTCGAAAAGCGAAAGTAAAGGGCTTAAATAGTTTATAATTTTACGATCAAATATAACTAAATAAGAAGAAACCGCAAAGGTTATTAAACTAACCAACGTGACTAAGGAAACAGTTTCTTTCTCTACAAGTTGAAAACTTGCTAACACCAAAATCAAAACAAGGGAAAATTCACTAATTTGAGCAAGTGATAGCCCCGTAAACAGAGCGGTTCTTTTTCTAAAGCCAAGATAAAGCATACTTAAGGTTACGCTTATCAACTTTACTAAAATAATTGCCAGTGAGATTACTAACGCTTGGTTAAAAATAACTTTTAAATTACTTAGGGAAATTTGGGTTCCTAAAAATACAAAAAAGATAACCAAGAAAAAATCTCGCAGGGGTCTGATCCTAGAGGCGATTTGATACTCTTCCCGGGTGTTGGCGAGACTTAAACCAGCTAAAAAAGCACCCGCACTTGGAGAAAAATCTAGAAAATTTGCTAAGGCTGCCATCATAAAAGCGTAAGCGAGCGCTCCTAAAAACAAGATTTCTAGGTTCTTGGCTAACTTATCAAAAATAGAGGCTAGTAAAAATTCTTTTAGTAAAATCACCAAAATAATAAGGGTCAAACCTTTAAGAATAATGCTGGAAATAATAAAGGTTGGAGTAAAGTTCCCCAATTGGCTAAGAACAATTAAAACAGCAATAGCGATCAGATCCTGTAAGATCAAAATACCAACCGTAACTTGGCCATAGAGCGAATCCAAATCTCTTTTGTCAGAGAGTAGCTTGACTACTAGAGCCGTGCTACTAAAAACAGTCACTAGTGCCAAAAGAACGGCATTAGTTTGGGATAAATTCAAATATTTAGCAACTGCGAATACACTTAAGAAAGTTAGTAAAACTTGAATAAAAGTAATCAGGGGTATTTTTTTAGAGAAGCCGGCTAGTTCTCGAAATTTTAGTTCTAACCCTACTAAGAAAAGTAATAGAGCAATTCCCACTTGGGCAAAAGAAGCAAAAATTTCTTGTCTGGAAAAAGTTGAAAACACTGGCCCGATGATTAAACCAGCCAGTATGTAACCAAAAACCAAAGGTTGTTTAAAAAAAGAGGCTAGCGCGCCTAAGAAACTCGCCAGCACCAACGCAATAGTTATCTCCAAAAAAAAGGCAGGCATAAAATTATTTTACCAACTTCGAGTTTTTTTTACCAATAATATGCGATAATAATCCTTAGTAATGAAAATTATTTTTGGAAAGCACGCTAAGAAAGATAAGTTCCCTATGTTGGCAAAACACAGATTTTACTTGACTGAGGAAGACGTAATAAAGGTCATTAAAGAATCAGAACATGAGGATAAGGAAACAGATAAGCCGAATATAATTGCTTCTAAAAGTTTTGATGAAAAGCATATTTTGAGAGTTGTTTATAAGAAAGAAGATGATATAATCAAGATAATAACTTTTTACCCTGCTGAAAAAGGAAGGTATTATTGATGAATTTCAAATACAGCAAAGAAGACGATATTTTAATGATTGAGTTAAACAATAAGCCGATTGATTATGCCGAACAATCTGGCGACTTAATTGTACATTTTTCTCTAAAAAGAGAGGCTGTGTTAATAGAAGTTTTGGAAGCATCAAAATTCCTAAAACAGGCCTCAAAAATACTACCCCAAGAAGTAAAAGATAAAGTCTTGCAGTCTGTTTAATCTCCAACAAAAAACAACCCTTCTGGTGAGCAAAGCCGGACCATTCGGGGTTGTTTCTTGTCCTAAGAAAACCTCTTTTGAGATTTACTTGGGAAGATCGGATTTGAGCTTGGTCTCACCCCAAGCACCACTTGTGTGGCTCCGTCTCTGTTGATAGTTCAGCCTTGGTTCTCGGTGCTTACGCAGCCGAAGTGGAGGAACCAGACCGAGTGTCTATCACTTTGATCCCAGGACACAGTCGGTCCTTGGTCGCTACCGCCATGCCGATGACCACCTTCCCGAACTCGCTTCTCACGAAGATCACAAGGAGTGTCGCTAGTACAGCGATTGTGAGGAAGCTGCCGACGATGATCGCCATGATAATCGGGTTCTCGATGAAGAGAATCACGATTAAGGTGATCACCGGACCGACCACTGCGATAATCAGCAGTGGTGGACCGAAGTCCTCTACCAACGGTTCCAGGAAATCGAGCACAGCCACCAGCACGGCGAGCAGTCCTCTGCCGAGTAGTCGGAACGGCGAGTACCGACCCAGGAACACTGGGTGCAGTATGTACCTCCCGACAAACCGAAGAACGAGTGGCGTCTGCTTCTCCATCCTGACTCGATGCTGTTCGTAGGCCCTGACCGCCACCTTAGGCGGAACCATATAGGTAGGCTGTTCGGATGGCTGAGGAACGGCCTTGGGTCTCTTGGCTGCACGCTTGTTGCGTGACAGCCTTGAGAGAAACAGGAATGGGGCCTTGATCACAGCGAAGACCTTGCTGAAGGCCCAGGCGATGGTCGCCCACACACAGGTCCAGAAGTAGATGCAGCCATTCGGCGGCTCTACCAGGACGCCTTGGTGGAACTCCAGCCACCTGCGACCGAAGAAGGTCCCGTGGGGCCAGTTGGCCAGGTCGAACTCCCACTCCCACACTGGTTCAGCTTTCCGTGTCCGTGCCATGTGTAGATTTCTCCTTTCCTTACTACGCAGCCGGTAGCCTCCACGTCTACCAGCTGCAACATTTGAATGTGCTGTTCTATTACGAGAACGATGTAATTATACCAAAAATAAACTTGGAAAGTCAAGTACTATGGGGTAAAATCTGAAAGTGTTGGGTTTTATTTGACTTCTTGGAGCTCTTCTTCAACTTTTTCTGACAAATATATTTTCATCAAGGACTGGTAGGGAACATCCTTTTTGTTTGCAAGTTCTTTAAGTGCGTCTAGTAATGACTGCGATAGACGAATTGAAACAGTTTGGGTCGAGAATTTTAAATTTGGAAAAGATGGATTAACTATTACTTTATCCACATCAAAGTAATCAATAAAATCGTGAGTCGCCCAAAAATCACGTTCTTCGTCTTCGTTTTTAAATTTTGGTAGCAGCTTTAATTTTTTCATAAAATTTCCTTTCTCTCTTGCTCATGTTCCGAGCACTTACCACTCTTACCCGATTATTTCTTAGAGTAAAAGTAACCGAAAGCAGCCTTTTCTCATTGGTTACCCCTAATATACCATATCTCAACTCTACCTGCGAGTGTTGAGTATCTGGGAGAATAAACCTTGGTTTATTCTCAAAAATCTCTTCTGCTTCTGTATGTTTTACCTTGTGCTTTTCCCAATTCTTTAAAATATTTCCCTCATCCCAATCAAAACCAGTCGCCTCATCCAATTTCATGTATATTACGATAATATACAAAGAAAGGGATTATGTCAAGTTAGGTATAAATTTCTCAGATTTTTTCTAAGAATTTTTTTAGTTCTTCAGGAAGCGGAGCTTCAAATTGGACAAATTTACCAGTTTTTGGGTGAATAAACCCCAAACTGGCTGCATGCAGAAACGGCCGCTCTAATAGAGGTTTTCCGCCGTAGAGCTTATCTCCCACTATTGGATGGCCGATACTTGAAAAATGAACTCTAATTTGGTGCGTCCGACCAGTTTTTGGTTCTACTTCTAATAAACTGTACCTTTCACCAAAATATTGTTTAACTTTATAGATAGTCTTCGCTTCTTTTCCGTTTGGACCAACACGCCACTTTTTAATGGTAAAAGGGTCTCTTTCAATTTTTAGATTTATTTCGCCTTCTGCCGGTAAAAGTTTTCCGGAAACCAAACAGAGATATTTTTTGGAAACACTTCTTTTTTTAAACTGTTCCTGCAAAAATTTTAAGGCACCCTCTGTTTTGGCGACCACTAAGCAACCGCTGGTTCCACGATCTAATCGGTGAACAATTCCCGGACGGGTCTTTTCACCGGGAAGAATCTTGTTTGTGTGGGCGGCAATCGCATTAGCTAAAGTTCCTTTTTGCGCCTCTGAAGTCGGATAAATTACCATTCCAGCAGATTTATTAATAACCAAAATCTCACTATCTTCATAAATTATCCTTAAGGAAATTTTTTCCGGTTGGATTCTTTTAGGAGGAGGAAGAGTTATTTCCAAAAAATCGTCTTTGCGAAGGTTGTAACTAGCTTCCGCAGGTTTTTTATTTACCGTGATTTGGCGGTTCTTAATTAGTTTCTGAATCTCACTACGACTTATGCGTTCTAAGATTTTAACAAGGTATTTATCAAGCCTAATTATCTTTGGTTTAACCTTAATTAAAATCCTTCTCACACTTTCTTATTCAGAAACATATTAATTTCGTTCAAAATCTCATCTGGGGCCATTGCGCTTTTAATAATGTAACCGCTTGCACCAAGGGTAAAACCCTCTTTAATAATCGCATCTTGCCCTAAATTTGTTAGAATTACGATAGGGCCATTTTTGACTTTTGGCGGCTTATTTTTGGCATCTCTAAGAATCTCCAAACCATCTTTTTTCGGTAACATAATATCAAGTAGAACTAGATCATAACCACCCGCTAAAAATTTTTGCTCGCCTTCAAAACCATCAGCCGCAATTTCCACCTCGTAACCTTCTTCGGTCAAGAGTTCTTGATAAAATTCCCTCATAAATTGATCATCTTCTACTACTAATATTTTTTTGGTATTCTCCATAATTGACCTCCTTTAAATTTAGGAAAATTCACGTTCTTTAGGATCTCTGACGTACTTTACTTTGACAATTAATACAAAGTACGGCCTGGGGCATAACCCCTAGCCTACCAGAATTAATTTTTTGACCACATCGCTTGCAGATTCCATATTTGCCTTCTTCTATTCTTTTTAAAGCTTCTTGAACCTGACGTAAATTTTCTGTTAATTGAATTTGAGTAGCGTAAATACGATCATGACCTTCTGTTTCAGTAATGTCGTCATCTAACGTGTTTGAGATACTCCTATCCTCAAGAAGATAAGGATCCTCTTTCTTGTACAAATCTATTTCTTTCTCTAACTTAGATTTCAATTCTTCTAATTTATTTTTAATTGTAGTGTAATTCAACTTCTTCTCCTTAAAAACTTATTATTAAAAACGGCAGTTAAGATCTGAAAGTCTTCTTTTAAATTGCGCTCCCTTTGTAAGTATAAAGCAATAAGACTAGAGATGGCAAGCAGGAGGGCAAGAACTTGATCAACTTTAAAATTTAGGAAATAAGTAGAATCGGCTCTTAAAAACTCTACTAAAAACCTGATTACTTCGATAAAAATAATAGCCGAAAGAAATGTTACACCACTTTTATTCTTAACCTTATCAATTTTTCTTAAAACAAAAAAAGTCGCTAAACCTAAAGCAGCCTCGTAAAGTTGGGTTGGGTGCCTTTTTCCGATTTCGCCAATAAACTTAACTCCAAAAAGCAGTGAAGTTTCGACTCCAATTTCCGTACCCGCTAGAAAGCTACCAATTCTTCCAATTACAAAAGCGATAGTTGCCGCAGTGGCGACGATATCGGCTACTTGAAAAAATGGCCATTTTCTTCTTTTAGTGTAAAGATAAAGAGCTAAAAGTCCGCCTAAAATACTGCCGTGGAAAGAAAGTCCCCCGCTCCAAATTGCAAAAATTCGCAAAAAATCATCTCTAAAAGCTTCTGTATTGAAAGCAACAAAATATAACCTTGCACCGACCAGCGAACCAATAAGAATAAGGATGCAAAGGTCAAGAAGTTTTTCCTCGTTATAACCTTGTTTTCTTCCCTCCCGCCAAACAAAAAAAGTACCAAGTAAATACCCTAAGGTCAGGAAAAGACCAAAAGAGCGAATTGCAACCGGTCCAATATCAAATATTATTGGTAACATCTTTATAGTGAGCTTGTCGAACTATTGTCTCGAATTTCGGGAGACTCTGATTAGTCCTGAACAAGAAATAATTTTGACCCCTTTTTTTTCTAATTCATCAAGCAATAAATTCATCCCCAAAGAATCGGAAACCATATGCCCGGCAACAACCACGTTAATATGGAATTTCTCTGCCTCCTTACGATGCTCCTCGCCTAGATGCATATCAATACTTGTTCCCACCCCAGCCTGCGAGAGTTTTTCATAAATTTCCTTGGCCCCTTCGGTTCCACCAGTAAACCCTAAAACAGCAATTTTACCAGCCCGATTTTTTTCCGATCCGGCAATGACCATTGGACCAGCTTTAAATTTGGCGGCTTGTTGGTATTCTGGGACCGCCAAAAGCATCTCAATTACTTCGCCGACTGTTTCTGGTTTGGTTTTTTCTACTTGTTGGGTGATAAAACAATGGGCTAAATTATCAGTCGGGGTGTGAACGCTCATAAAAGGAATATTTAAAAGCCGGGCGGCATCAACTGATTGAAAATGGTTAATTGGACCCAGTTTCCTTCTCACTTCCCCAATTCTACTTTTTAGGACTCCTTCAGCAACATTAATTGGTACGCCCTCGGCTGCCAAAAGATCGACTTGCAAATCCATAACCTCATCAAGGCTAGCTAATGCGCTGCCGTGGGGATGATGTCCCCAGATAAGATCAATTTTTTCTCCTTTTTCACTCAAACGATCGGCTAATAAAACTTCACCAACATCCATATCAACTCCAGCTAAAATGCTATTAACAGAAGTTGAAAGATCTCCAAATAAGACTCTTGTGTCCGAATAGGGGTTGGTTAAAGATTCTCTATCAAAATATTTTTTCTTATTGGCAGGCATTTCCTCGTACTCTTTTTTCACTCTTGTGAGCGCTTTTTTAACCCCATTCTCACCACGGGGATCAGCCTCCATACCCTTTTTTATAACTAACTCGTAAATTTCTTTAATTTCCATTAAGAGCCTATTTTACCATAAAAGAAGAAAAACAGGAAAAGAATGAGGGTGAACTCTAACGCAGAGCCACCCTCTAAGGTTTAATTAGATCATTCTGACCGAAAGACAAGTGGTAGTCCGATCAACCCCTTCTACTTTTTGGACTTCGGCAATCAATTCACCAAGCTCCTCCAGATTCTTCTTTTCTGCAACCACCATAATATCATATGGACCCAGTAGCGATTTAACGGAAATAATACCCTTGGTAGGTAGCTGACTAATACCGCGTTCTGCTTTTTTGGCAAAACCAGGTTTCGTTTCAACTAAGATGTGGGCTCTTTGCACGCCCCAACTTCTCCTTCCGTTTGATTTTACAAAGCCGTTGGGACGATCGTCTCCGATAGCCACAAATCCTCCTTCTTCCTTGAATTTGGAATAGAAAAATTTTAGCAAACAATCAACCATTTGTCAAACCCCGCTAAGCGTGGTCAAACCCCGCTAAAGCGGGGTTAAATCTTTAAGTACCCTTAAATTGTGACCTCTTTTAAAGAAAGTGGTGATTTAGTAATCGTCTGTAGCCCATTTTCAGTTAAGATTACCATATCTTCCAACCTAACGCCGCCCCAACCCGGTATATAAATTCCCGGTTCAATTGTAAAAACATTACCAACTTGAAGTTTTTCTTTCCGACCAATGTAAAGAGTCGGTTTTTCGTGAATTTCCAAGCCAACTCCGTGCCCTAAACCGTGGCGATAAATATGATCGCTTTGAGTTCGCAACCACTCTTTAACTTTCTCATCCACCCTACCAACCGCCGTTTTCTTATGAATAATTTCTTTGCCCAATTCTAGTGCTTTGGATACTAATGTATGTATTTTATTTTGCGTATCATTTGGCTTTCCAACAAAAACTACTCTGGAAAAATCACTGGCGTAACCAGCAACCACCGCCCCAAAATCTAGCTGTACTTGGTCTCCTTTTTTAATTTTTCTCAAGCCGCTACCGTAATGGGGCATTGCTGAATTAGAACCAGCCGCTACGATAAAAGGATACCAAGCTGCCTTTTCCGCTCCAGCCTCTCTTATAAAGCGTTCTAGCTCCCAAGCAATTTCACGTTCTCTTACTCCCGGCTTGATAAAGCCTAATATATGTTTAAAGGTTCGGTCACAAATTTCCACTGCTTTCTCAATTTGTTTGATCTCTTCTTTGTCTTTAATAGCTCTCAAATTTTCGACAAGATCAAAAGTAGCTACCCATTTTATTTTGGTGCTCTTTTTTAAATAATTTAGAGTGGCGTGAGAAAGGTGTTTTGCTTCAAACCCGATCCGCTTTATTTCTCCTTTTTGGATAAAGGAAACGAGAAAATCTTTTTTGAAGTCTTCGATTGGCACAAATGTGAATTCGCCGTGATTCGCAGTTTTATTAATCCTAGCAACGATTTTCTTCGCTGCTTCTTCGTAACGGCTATCAACGCAAAGGAAACAACTGCTTCTACTCACTACCAACCAACCAGAAGAACTTTCAAGAGCGCTTAAGTAGACTCGATTTGCATAAGAGTTTAAAAGAAAAGCGTCTAAATTATTTTTTTCAAAAACTTTCCGTAAGTTGGCGATTCTTTTTAAATAAACTTCCATATGTTCAAACTTGACGTCTGTTAACGGCTAGATTATAATACATATCCAGTATGTTAAGTACGCCTCATTTACTGGTTGGCGCGGCAATTGGCCAAATTATCCCCAATCCAGCTTTGGCAATACCTTTAAGTTTCCTAAGTCATTTTCCTCTTGATGCGGTTCCGCATTGGGATGGTGGTGCTCCAAAACCACCTTTTAAATTAACCACGGTGTTAAAAACTATTTTAGACTTGAGTTTTGGTTTAGCCTTAATTTTCGTTATTACTAGTGGAAAGCAAAGGGAATTGTCAATTTTGGCTAGTTCATTGGCGGCAATTTCGCCAGATATTATTCAAGGGACAATTACAATTTTGGACTTAAAGTGGAAACCGCTCAAGGTTTTTGCCACTTTTCATCTAAATATTCAAGGTAGAATCGGACCAGTAATCGGGCTTTATACAAGTGCGGTAACGGCAGTAATCGCCTTACTTCTTTTGCTTAAAAGTTGACCGCTGCACATATTCCCCGCTTCTCGTATCAATTTTAATTTTATCGCCAGTTTTTATAAATAGTGGTACGGATATTTGCATTCCGTTAGAAAGCGTTGCACTTTTGTAAACGTTGGAAACGCTGTCTCCCTTAACTCCGGGGCCGGTTTCGCTAACACTAAATTCCATAAGTCTTGGCAGCTCTAAACTAAGTGCTTTTTTATCAAAAAACAAAATTTCGTACTCTTCTTCCTCTTTTAGAAATTTTGCCGTTTCCCCTATTTGGTTTTTGTTCAAACTAAACTGCTCCCAACTCCCGGTATCGGTAAAGTTAAAAGAGGCTTCGTCTTTCCAAAGAAACTTAACTTTCTTTTTTTCAAGGTGAACTTCGTTAACCCTTGCGCCACTTATAAAACTTTTTTCGGTTATTGTACTAGAGCGTAAATTTTTTACCTTGAGCTTAATATTGGCACTTCCCCGGCCCATTTTTAGGTGTTCGTAATTTAAAACCTCGAAAATATCGTCCCTATCCTCAAAAAATTTTCCGGTTCTAAGTTCGGTTATGTTTACCATATACGAAAATCTTATCAGTTTTTCGTCTTTGGCGACAAATTATTTAAGAAAAATCAATGATTTCCCATTTTATAATCAAAATCACCATCAAATTCCTTGTAGTTGCAGGTGAGTTCTTCGCCTTCTTGTATGTCTCTGGCCGCAACATCTACGCCTTCTTCATCGTCAAAAGAATCAACGCTTATAGTGTTGGGATTGTTCGAGTGATTGGAAAACCTAGCATCATCAAAGCACAAAATGTATTTGCTAGTTTCCGGATTGAAATAGGCGTATTTCAAAAATTGTTTTCGAGCTGGTTCAGACAAATTTTGAATCTGGTCTTTGCTAATTACAAGATCGAAACCCGGCATAAATTTCCAGACAGGAGTTTCTTTTGGGATAAATTGATCTGCAAAAAGTCCAATGCCGTTAATTTTGCTTGGTCCGATTTTCGTTTTTACTAAAAGCATAAAGACCCAATGATTAAAAAATTTCTTTCCCTCAAACGAAACCGCTTGCAAATTCCTAAGTGGTGGGCAAGGTGGGAGTCGAACCCACAAGGTGTTGCCACCATAGGTTTTTGAGACCTACGCGTATACCGGTTCCGCCACTTGCCCTAGTAAATAAATTATACAACTTTGAAGCTATTTTTTCAACGGATCTTTGAGGAGATAACCCTAATAAAAAATTTAGTTTGAGTTTGCACCTTCGAGGTGTAAACCTATTGGTAGTACCCAATTTATTTGGAACGCATTTTTTCGACACCGTAGAATTTACGCCTCTCGCCTTTAAAGCGCAGATCTATCTCACCTAACGGGCCGTTGCGGTGCTTGGCGATCATCAACTTTATATCCTCAAGGTTCTCTTGATCTTCCCGATACAGGAACATTACCACGTCAGCATCCTGTTCAATCGCACCACTCTCCCGAAGATCGGCTAATTGAGGAATCCGAAGATCGGCTAATTGAGGAAT
>MEVH01000005.1:85206-87510 GCA_001772665.1 candidate division WWE3 bacterium RIFCSPLOWO2_01_FULL_39_13 | reverse complement strand
CCAATCCGGAGAAATATTTCCAAGATCAATGATTGCACAAAATTATTTTCTAACTACGCACATTTTAAAAGTATATTTAACAATATCTACTTTCTCCAAATTGTGGATCAAACTGAACACCTTTGTAGAAGAAAGGTAAGTGATGGTAATCTGAAGAACTCAGAAACAGCCCAGACTTTCGTCCAGCTTCAATTATTTGAAATGCTTTTCTACTTTTATCTCTGCCGTAAATCCCAAAATCCAATTCATGCCTTCTGACTGGTTGGCCAAACAGCAACGAGCTTCCTGTTATTCCAATATCCTCTATGTTTATTTCGAGCAATTGACACAGATCACGAATTGCCTCTCCGTCTCTTGGTATGCAATTTATATAGACTGACACAAAAGCATGAGGATCTTTCACTTCATCAATGTATTTAGTTTTCAAGAATGAGACTTTACCCAATCTCTCGCACTCGGTTATTCCTTCTATGTCCCGATAGTAGGTTTCTCTACAGTGAAATAGGTGCTGACCAAATACCTTAACATAACGAATCCCATTCACATCTATAGTTTTCTGCCCGGGCATAATTGGATAGCGACCCTGGTCTGGGATATACGACAAGATACATGGCACTACTTCAGTCATATCATTTATTTTCCAGGATCCGCAACAATACCAGTAAGAACCGTCAACCGAATGGAGAATACTACCAATCAGAACACTTGGGAGATTAGGAACAGTTTCTAATCCAACACCTATGCTCATAGACAAGTAGTTTACTTCAATCTGCCCAATTTAACCACAGCGATGGTTCCTTACAAAGTTCATTCTAGCTATTTGAAATAAAAGTTGGTATTCTCGATCATAAAATTATGGATACCGAAGGTGCACTTATTGAATTAAAAGAGGTCTTAGGTCAAAATCCAAGTTTGTCACTTGTCATTCCTACGAAAAATGAATCTACTAATGTTCATCCTCTGTTAGATTCTCTTCATGTAAACTTGGTAACTATTCCAAGCCAAATAATATTTGTGGATGATAGTGATGATAACACCGTTGAAGTTATCAGGTCATATCCCACAGAAATTCCGATAACTGTTATCCAAAGAAGAAAGGAAGAACGAACAAATGGTTTGGCAGGAGCTTTAAAAAGAGGGTTTGATATTGCTGATGGCAAGGTATTAGGAGTCATGGATTCCGATTTACAACATCCTCCCGAGCTCTTACCAACCCTTTATGGGCTTATAGATAAATATGACATAGTTATAGCGAGCAGGTATATACCCGGGGCTAGCAATGAAGGCTTAAGGACTCCTTATAGACGTATTGTTTCGACAGGGTCTATTATGATCGCTCAGTTTATATTTCCGCAATTAAGAGAAATTAAAGATACATGCTCTGGCTATTTTATGATTCAACGGCAGCTAGTTGAGGATGCTCATTTAAACCCTTATGGCTTTAAAATGCTATTGGAACTATTGGTAAGAACCAAGTGGAATAGCCTTTTAGAGGTGCCTTATGAATTTCAGTCAAGAGCAAGAGGAGAAAGTAAAGCATCGGTTAAACAAGGCCTAATGTATTATTATCACCTTTACCTCCTTTTTCGGGATAGACTTATTGGGAAATTGTGAAAACCTCTTTGTTGCAAATTGGGACGTAAAAATATGAGTTTTAAACTGTCCAAATTGAAATCAAACTGGAGCTCTTGTTGCTGATTTGGCTGAATACTATGACGTTTCTCCTTCAAGCTTAATTAGAATGTGGATTGCAGAGAAAATCAGAGAGTTGTCGGCAGTTTCTGTTTCGGATGGGAAATAGGAGCAGAGGCTTGTTTAAATCTTTTTTATTTTTTGTTTTCTCCTTTTTAATTTTTTTTAAAAGACTTGTTAATTTTTGATGCTCATACTTAATGCATGGCCTTCAGCAAGGTATATTCAGGCTCTATTATCGGATTGGATCCTTATCTTCTGGCAGTAGAAGTAAATATTGACTACCAGGGATTCCCTGGATTTTTTATAGTCGGACTGGCGTCAAAAGAAATAGATGAGGCCAAAGAAAGAGTCCGCTCGGCAATAAAAAACAGCGGGTATACTTTTCCCAACCGAAGAATCACAGTTAATCTGGCTCCGGCGGATCTTCCCAAAAAAGGATCTTTGTATGATCTTCCCATTGCTATTGGAATACTGTCTGCATCAGGTTGCATAAACCATCCGCTCGAAAATTATTTTATTATGGGAGAATTATCCCTTAACGGCAGTGTCAACAGAATATCCGGCGCAATTCCTCTTGTTATTTTTGCCAAAAATTTATTCTCTGACATT
>MEVH01000005.1:71968-85194 GCA_001772665.1 candidate division WWE3 bacterium RIFCSPLOWO2_01_FULL_39_13 | reverse complement strand
TTTGAAACCGGTTTTAAATCTTTGCCAGCTTGTCAGCTTTTTAAATAAAGAAGAGGAAATTGCGTCATGCAAAACCCAGCCTCTGAAAATGGTGATTAGTAAGTACAAGAGAGACGGATCTAGTGGTGTGAATTTTAAAGATATAAAAGGACAGGAAAGTGTCAAAAGAGCCCTTGAGATCGCCTGTGCAGGAGGCCACAACGCCAGCCTTTTCGGTCCTCCAGGATCCGGGAAAACGCTTCTTGCCAGATCAATGATTTCGATACTTCCTGATATTACCGAAGAAGAAGCATTGGAGGTTACAAAGATTTATTCCATTGCCGGCGAGCTGGATAAAAAAAGCCCCTTCATTGTTGAACGGCCTTTTAGGACTCCTCATCATTCAACCAGCAGACCCGGACTCTTGGGAGGGGGCAATCCGATATCTCCAGGTGAAATCTCTCTCGCTCATTACGGAGTTCTGTTTATTGATGAATTCCCGGAGCTTGAGCGCGGGATTATTGAGTCGCTCCGACAGCCATTGGAAAATCATGAAATCTCAATAAGCCGTGCGCAGGGGTCATTGACTTTTCCTGCTAATTTTATGTTTGTGATTGCGTCCAATCCGTGTCCATGCGGGAATCTTGGAAATCCAAAAAAAGAGTGTACATGCTATCGTATGCAGATTAAAAAATATCAAGATAAGCTCAGTGGCCCGATAATAGACAGGATAGATCTTCATATTAGATGTTCTCCTGTTGACCTGGCAAAATTGTCCGATCAGAAAGACGCAGAGAATTCGATGGTTGTAAAACTTAGGGTGCAAAGAGCACGGGACTTACAGCAAGAGAGGTATAAAGACCTCCAAGGGGTCAGATGCAACGCTGATCTGGATGCCTCAAATATTGGAGCTTTTTGTTCTTTAGGCTTAAATGAGCAGAGCTTTATGACTAGCGCAGCGAACAAGCTGGTTCTTTCGGCGCGTTCATACCATAAGATATTAAAAGTATCTCGGACAATTTCAGATCTTGAAGAAAACGGCGAAATTACAGTGAATCATATTTCCGAGGCTCTGCAGTACAGGTTCAGTGGGTTTAGTTAGCTGACTTATAATCTTAATCAGCAGAAAACAGAAAAGGTAAAAACCTCTATCTGAATTAGTTGATACACAAATGGTAAGCGTATATAGTATCCCAAGTCCTAACGGTAACTGTATAATAAATTTAATATGGTTAAAAATACTACTAATTTCGATAAAGTCAGCTTGTGGTTGATGGGGTATTCTTTCGTATATGCGTTTATATTTACCAATGCTTTTGTTTTATACCTAATGACAGAGTCCATCCTTGTCCATTTCAATTTATATTCGGATATATTCACTAGCTACTTAATTAGTTTAGCCTTAGCTTGGGTAATAAATAGCATATCTTCACATACTATTGGAAGCCAAGGTCTTATGGGGATTATACTAAAAAAGGACAAACTACAGAATGATGGGCTTGGTATAAAGTTCGTCGACTCATCTGGAGGTTTTTTAATATGTGGTTTGATTGCGGTAATTTTGAAATCGATGTTAAATATAAAAATCTCACAGGCCACAGTTGATTCCTCTAAACTTATTCAGTACATGATAATGGGTTGTATTCTAACTTTTTTAACAACCACCATAATAAATATATTTATCAGAAGGAATACAAGTTAAATAGAAGATGTTGGCTCTCCTTGATTGACAGGTTCAGTAACAGAGGAATAGAGTTTGGGTTTAGTTCGAATGATGAAGAATTACAAAAGTTAAAAATTAGCAAGTGTTGCGATTATACTTGGGATGTAGGTATTGATGCTATGAGGTTTAAGAAGATAGGAAGGATAAAAAGAAAAATTGCCTTGGATGAAGGTCATGTAGAAGAGTCGACGAGAAAGGCTCAATTGAAAGTCCTTGTAGAGAAAGTGATTAACCCTCTACCAAGTCAC
Source organism: candidate division WWE3 bacterium RIFCSPLOWO2_01_FULL_39_13 (assembly GCA_001772665.1). Classification (GTDB taxonomy): domain Bacteria; phylum Patescibacteriota; class WWE3; order 2-01-FULL-39-13; family 2-01-FULL-39-13; genus 2-01-FULL-39-13. Next base: position 83,244 of record MEVH01000005.1, on the reverse strand, counting down.
AAAAAGCAAACTAAAAGTGAAATAGACTTTATGATTGTTAGGACTAAGGGAGAGAACCTAGGAGTATAAAGCGAATTTTCAAAACGCTGCCATAGCAGCGTTTTTCCCGCGCAACGACTACATTGCTCATGTCCTATTTCTAGCCATCTATAGTACATATCATACATTCTCATTATATCTCTTGACGGGATGTGAGGTTCGGTGTAATACCTTGGGCAATGAAACGCAAAAAATCTCATATTAAATCTAAAACTGCGGGAATAGAAACCTTGAGAAGGTTTTTCCCAGATAATTCTGCTGATGAAGTTTCGATAGACGAAGCGCTTCAGGCAGCTGGACGTCCCATGGAGATGGAGAAGGCAGAAGATAATAGGGCTTGGCTTTCTAACAAGCTTACCACTCTTAAATACCACAATTTACTAACAGTGCATTATACCTACGATGACGGACGAAGAAAGTTGGATAGACTCCGACTAACTCTTAATGGTAAAAGGGCGTTAGGTAGGGTTGAGGATGGTGGATATGGTGAGATTGAGCCAAAGATGAACAATGTTGTTACTCCACCTGATATTATGAAAGAAATTGCACAATTAAAGAAAAATTACCCAGAATATGAGATAACTTTTGATATGAAGTTAAAAGTAGAAAACGATATGAATCTAAAGAAAGAGGAATAGTGGAGTTATACATAGTACGGGAGCAGGTATCGTTCTGAGGTTGTTTCCAACAACCCAGAATATCCTAAGGAGAACCTGCAAACAGTATTCCTTTTCCATGTACATGGGGTACATGGGGAGGGAACTGTAAACCGTACTTTGTATAACTTCATTATCTATTATATATATAGTAATAGTATCTGTCTGTTCAATTTATACAGTTCTTGGTGAAGAAGTGAAAAACAGCAGAGAAGTCCTTTTTACCCTCTGATCCAAAGCGCTATTATCACTGCAAATGCACCGGCGCTTAATATCAGGGTTTTTAGGAGGCCTTTTTTAACAAGCTTGTCATCGACATAAATCCCTTCGAAAGAGTGCGATTTTTCCTTATGAGCCTTGGAAATATTGGGGTTGATCTCTGCTTCTGAAATTCCCTTTGTAGTTTTCTCTGCATTGTTATTTCTTTCAGATTTAAGCTGTGCCTTTAGTATTTCAAGTTCTCTTCTCAGCTTTTTGTTTTTTTTAAATTTTGCGCTGTTTTTCGACATATATGATTTGGTACACAAGCTTTGACTTTCCTTGTGGATTGATTATAGAATATACCCAATGGCAACTACAACTATTAATGCGTCGCTGTCTGACAAGGAAAATGGAAATAATCTTACTGGTGCAGTCCCTCCAAATACCAAAACGGAGGCTGGTGATAAAGCGAAAGCTCCAGTTTATGAAAGCAAAATATCCCAGCCTGCAAAAACGGTAAGCATTTTGAGCAGCAATCCTCGTACATTCGAATTAAAAAAGGTTTTAGTACCACTTGGCATACTCCTAATTGGCGGGGCGTTATTAGCTTTAGTTTACTTCCTTCTCATAAATAAAAATGTTTCATTTTCTCCGCTCCCCGGCAAGTCTGACGGTACGGGTGGCGATGGTTCAGGTATGACCGATAAAAACGAGATGTTTGAAAATCCAATAAATGGAATGCTTTTCTCGCAATCAGACGCTGAATCTTTTAAAGATAAAAAACCTGTTGCTGTAATGGTAAATAATTATGAAGCAGCGCGTCCAAGCTCTGGTTTGTCAAAGGCCGATGTTATCTACGAAGTTGTGGCAGAGAGTGGAATAACAAGGCTTATGCCGATTTTCTATTCACGCACTCCTGAAACGATAAGCTCAATAAGATCTGCAAGATACTATTTTGTTGAGCTTGCAGCAGGATATAAGGCGCACTATATTCACTGGGGGGCAGCATTTGTTCCTGCGTGCCAGAAAGCTCCAATAACTTCATCTGGATACTGCCCGCCCGTCGGTGGAAAGGTTGAGACTGACCCCAAAGTGGATGCCTACGACTGGATAGTAAAGATGGGTCTTCCGAATCTAGACGGTGGAAACTACTCGTGTGATGGTCCTAATTGTGCTTTCGGAAGAGATCCTAACAAAGTTGGAAAGATCCCCGTCGAACACACTGCTTTTGCAAGATTTCCTCTCTTGTACAAACTTGCCCGTGAAGTAAGACCACAGGACAGCTGGCACGCTTATATACCAGTTGCCAAGTGGGAATTCAAGGATGACGCCCCTGAGTCAGAACGCGGTGATGTTGGACTGGCTGCTCCAATTAGCTACAACTACTGGGATCTGCCCGCGTTTGCCGTTAAGTGGGTTTATGATAAAGAAAATAATGAATACATAAGATCACAGGGTGGAGTAAAACAGATTGATGCTGAAAACAACCAAGAGCTAAGGGCAAAAGATGTGATTGTACGTTTTACCAAACAAGAGTCTGTAGGAGATAAAAAGAACCATTTATTTGTTGATCTGGTGGGAACAGGAGATGCATTAATTTTCCAGGATGGCAAGGTAATCAAGTCCACCTGGACTCGTACAAATCCTGATGAAAGGGATTTATATACCGACGAGAACAAAGACCCTGTGAAATTTGTAAGAGGGCAAATATGGATTCAGATTGTTCCTCCCGAGAACGCCATTTCTTATGGTCAGACAGTTCCTGCCGGAAATTAAAATAATATGTTTCTAGAAGATATTATTACATCAGAAGTAAGAATAAAGATTATTGTTGAACTCTTTTCAGAGACGGATAAACATTTGTATGTAAGAGAACTGACCCGCAGGGTTGGAACAGAGATCAATGCTGTAAGGCGCGAGCTTAAGCGCCTGACAAAAGCAGGTCTCGTAAAAAAGGAGAAAAGAGGCAACCGGCTTTATTATTTGATCAAAAAAGACCATCCTTTTTATTATGAACTTCTCTCGATGGTTGCTAAAGAAAGAGGCATAGGAAGAAAGATACTTGAAAATTTAAACCAGCTTGGAAAAGTAAAGCTCGCAGTTTTATCATCAGAATTTGCTGAGGGCAGGGAATCAGAAAAGGATGAATTGGATCTGCTTTTGGTCGGCAATATTGATCTTGACTTGCTTTCGCGTCTTGTGGCTGAATCAGGGAGAGAAATTAAGAAAGACATAAACTATACGGTTTTGGGAGAAGAAGAATTTGAATATCTGAAAGGACGCCGTGATACTTTTTTGCTTTCTTTTCTAATCGCTCCAAACATGCTGTTGGCTGGAGAGACATCTAAGCTGCTGTCGTTTGTTTAAAAAACTTCCGTGTTTGGCAGTATGACTGATTAACCGGTATAATCCTGAATATATGTTCAAAGCGCAGTTTAAAAACCCTCGATTTATTTTGATGCTGATATTCGTGATTACAATATTATCGGCATTGGCAGATCTACCTCGGGTGCCTGTAAACATTAAGTATGACGGCTCTAATTCTTCGGTTTTAAGAAAGATTCTTGGAGAAAAGGCAAATGGAGTGAAAATCGATATATCAACTGAAATCGGCGGATATTTTTTAAGCCTTTTTAACGGGAAATTTACGCGTGATCTAGAGGTTAAAAAAGGGCTTGATATATCTGGAGGAGTAAGCGTCCTTCTGCAGGCAGATATGTCTAAAATTTCTTTTGAAGATAAAGAGGACGCACTCAAGTCACTTCGGGATGTTATTGAAAGGCGCGTTAATCTTCTGGGAATTTCTGAAGCAAGTGTTCAGACCTCGCGGTTCAATGATGAATACAGGGTGATTGTCGAACTGGCAGGGGTTTTTAATGCCGAGGAAGCTCTAAGTGTAATCGGCCAAACTGCACAGCTTGAGTTCCGAACCGAGGCTCCTGCAGTTATACCTGAAGATTCTACGGATTCTGCCCCGCTTGATGTCCCATCATTTGAACATACTGATCTCACCGGCGCTGATTTGAAAAAAGCCAGTGTCGGTTTTGATACGCAGGGATCTGTCCCCACAAATGAACCGATAATCCAGCTTCAGTTTAATGCAGAAGGAACAAGAAAATTTAAAGATATTACAGAAAAATCCCTTGGAAAAAGGGTGGCAATCTATCTTGATGAAACTCCTATAATAGCTCCTGTTGTTGAAAGTGTTATAACCGATGGACAGGCAATTATAAGGGGTCAGTTTACTCTTGACGAAGCTAAGCTTCTTGTTACGGAACTAAATGCTGGGGCGCTTCCTGTCCCGGTAAAAGTTTTAGAACAGCGTACAGTGGGTCCTTCTCTCGGCCAGGAATCGGTGGTAAAAAGCGTATACGCCGGATTTGTTGGACTGGCGCTTGTTATTGCCTTCATGATTCTTTACTACGGCCGTCTTGGCATTATGGCCAGCATTGCATTAACGATTTACGGAATAGTTACTCTTGCCCTATATAAATTGATTCCTGTTGTTTTAACTCTTCCGGGGCTTGCTGGATTTATACTTTCAATTGGAATGGCGGTTGATGCAAATATCCTGATTTTTGAAAGAATAAAAGAAGAACTGCATGCTGACAAGCCTTTAAGCATTGCGCTTGAAAATGGATTTGGCAGGTCGTGGGATTCAATACGCGACGCCAATATGGCGACATTGATAACCACATTTATTCTTTTTAATCCGTTTGACTGGCCGTTTCTGCCGACATCCGGGGCTGTCAGAGGATTTGCATTAACACTTGCGCTGGGCATATTTATAAGTTTGTTTACAGGAGTATTTGTAACAAGAAATTTAGTCAGGGTGTTTTATAATGCGAGCGAAATACCCCGACCGTAAGGTCGAGGGATTTGAGCCATAAAACTCGCAAAGCGAGCATTACAGCATACCGCGTGCGTAAGCTCGCGGTAGTTGATAAGAAGTGATAGTTTTTTAAGTTTATGATCCGTTTCATGAAGTACAAGTGGATATATTTTTTGATTTCAGGAATATTTCTTTCAATAGGTATTGCCAGTCTCGCTTTATGGGGATTAAAACCCTCTATAGATTTTACCGGGGGATCTCTTCTTGAGGTTCAATTAAGTGAGGATGCCGGCGCAGATGCAGATTCGATCAAGATTAGTGCTGAAAAAATAGAAGGTGTTGCTGTTGGTTCGGTCCAGTCAGTCCGCGAAAGCAATAATTATGTTTTGAGGATGGACCCAATAGATGAATCAAAAAAGAACGAAGTTCTCTCGAGTTTACAGCCTGAATTTGGTGATGCGGTTGAAGTCAGGTTTGAAACTGTTGGTCCTACGCTTGGGCGGGAGCTTTTAATAAAAACAGCTGTTGCAATAGTTATTGCTTCAATTTTTATTCTTGCCTATGTTGCCTACCAGTTTAAAGACAGAATTTACGGCACCGCAGCTATCCTTGCTATGTTCCATGATACTTTTATTTTAATTGGTGCCTTTGCGGTGTTCGGGCATTTCTTTAAAGTAGAGATCGATACTTTGTTTGTAACAGCGGTTTTAACTACGCTTAGCTTTAGCGTACACGATACAATAGTTGTTTTTGACCGCATCAGAGAGTCGCTTAAGCGAAATAGAAATGCTCCTTTCGAAGATCTGATAAATAAAGCGGTTACCGAAACTCTTGCGCGCTCTTTGAATAATTCTATGACTATAGTATTTATGCTTACTGCTTTAGTCCTTTTGGGAGGATCAACTATCAAATGGTTTGCAGTTGCCCTTCTTGTCGGTACAATTACTGGAACATATTCTTCAACATTTACAGCTGCTCCGCTTCTTCTTATTTTTACAAAAAAGTTTAGAAGACAAAAATAATTTATCAAAGCTTGCAGGGCGTGTATGACGAGTGTATGCTTATGTCATGGTGAAAAAGAATAATAACCCCAAGATCAAAGATTACTCCAAGGCTTCTGTTGTCAGAGAAGCTTCTGTTACTGTGTATAGAAGTGGCAACAGCAAGGTTGTGACAATCCCTGCTGATTTTCCCTATGAAGAAGGACATAAATTCACGATGAGTCAAACCGAATACGGACTCCTTTTAAAGGATGATAAATCTTCTGATGCAAATGACAAATATGTAAAGCAGGTTATGAATCTGGTTGAAAAGTATAATCTTAAAGTACCTAAGGGTTACACGATTGAGGACATGAATCGTGATTTGGAGGGGATCTATGAATGAGCACGTATTTCTAGACAGCTGTGTATTAATTGGTTATCTGTCTCCTACTTCGGTATGGCACAAAAGATCGGTTAAATTTATAAAGGATCATATTGGTGCTATCATTTCCCCTTATGTATTGAATGAGGTTCATTACATAATTCAAAAGTATAATGGAGCAGAAACTGCAAATAAAACCATAATTAATCTGCTGGATTTTCAGAATATCCAGCTTTTAGATTTTGAATTTGATAGAGACGATTTAAAATCAATATTTCGAATATCCTCAAAATATAAATTAAAAACTTTCGACTCTTTTCATGCTTACTATTGCAAAAAAGCCGGCATAAAAAAAATTGTTTCGTTTGATATGGATTTTATAAAAGTTAAATTCTTAAAATTGGTAGTGCCGGACTGACAGAAGTGACCCACTCGGAATTTGTGATATTTGGAAGGCGGTTCCGTTCTAACGCTTGTATGAAAGAAACGATTGTTGTTACCGGCGGAAAGCCCCTAAGAGGAAATGCTTTTCCCATCCCCAATAAGAATGCTATTGTTGCTGCTCTTCCAGCAGCGATTTTGACAGACGAAGAGGTTGTATACCGCAATGTTCCAAAGAGCACTGATGTAGAAAAGATTCTTGAAATGCTTAAACTTCTTGGAGCAAAGATAGATGATTCTGATTATTCCCAAATAAAAATAACCTGTAAAAATCTTAAGTCTTATAAGGTTGATCAGGATTTAGGAGGAAAAATAAGAGCATCTATATTGTTTGCCGGGTCACTTCTTGCGCGTTTCGGAAAGGCTGAAATTCCGGTTCCCGGAGGATGTGTTTTAGGCAAAAGGTCCATTTCTGCCCACATTGATGTGTTTCAGAAGCTTGGAGTAAAGGTCGAATATTTCGACGGTTATGCCCGCTTTACTGCTCCTAAAACTTTAAAAAAGAGCTATGATGTCTGGCAGTCTGAAGCCAGTGTTACGGCAACAGAAAACTTTGCAATGTATACGGCTGGTGTGAACTCCAATTTCTCGTTGACCGATTCTGCGTGTGAGCCTCATGTTGCACAGGTTTTAGAACTCCTTTTACATATGGGCGCTAAGATATCAGGAATTGGTTCTAATAGAATCTCTATTTCAGGAAAAAGTCCTTTAAAAGGCGCCGAATTTATTCCTGAACCTGATTTTGTTGATATTGCTGGATACATTGTTGCAGCTGCAATCACTAATGGAGAAATAATAATCAAAGGAGCCAATATTCCTTCAATAACAGGTATTTTTGAAAACTGGTTTCCGAAGTTTGGAATTTTACTTAAGACAAGTGGAAAAGATTTGATTGCTAAAAGAGGCAAGGAGCTCAGGATTGATCTTGTGAACTCGGGTTTTCCCTTGGCTGTAAAAGATATTCCTAAATTTGTTCCAAGGCCGTGGCCGGGTTTTCCTGTTGATGTTCTGCCTGTAATTGTGACATTGGCATGCAAGCTGAAAGGAAGTCTTCTTGTGCAAAACTGGATGTATGAGACCGGACTTGATTTTATAAGGGAGCTGAATTCGATGGGAGCAGATATTTTTATGTGCGACCCTCAGCGCATTATAGTAAAAGGGCCGGTAATATTTAATGGCGGAGATGTGACTCCTCCAGGGGTGATCCAGGCGTGCAAGGCGATTTTTTTGGCTTCCCTTTGTGATTCTGTTGCAACTACAATTCATGGTGCGGATATTTTGAAGCGCAGGTATCCTGATATTTTTGAGGCTTACAAAAGTCTTGGTGCTGATATTAAAGTTGTCAGTGAATAAATACTTATGGTTGAAATCCAGCGAGATATTTCCCTTAAGCCTTATAACACCTCCAACATTGATGTAAATGCAAAGTATTTCTGCAAAGTTAAATCTGAAAAAGATTTGGAGGAAATGATGAATTCTCCCATCTATCTAAATAATCCCAAGCTGATTCTAGGTAGTGGAAGCAATATCCTTTTTACCAAAGATTTTGATGGGCTTGTTATTTTAAATCGGATTAAAGGAGCCAATGAAGTCGGGAGTTCAAGGTCCTTAGTTTTTTATTCCTTTGGAGGTGGAGAAATCTGGGATGATATAGTTAAATTTTCAATTGGCAGGGGACTTTCTGCTATAGAAAACCTGTCAGGAATCCCTGGAACAGTTGGAGCAGCTGCGGTTCAAAATATCGGAGCCTATGGGCTGGAACTTAAAGATGTTTTTGAATCCCTTGAGGCAGTTGATCTGAAGTCCGGAAAGTTAAAGGTTTTTGAAAAAAATGACTGCAGGTTTGAATATAGAGAAAGCATTTTTAAAAAGAAACTTCTCGGCGGATATATTGTCACCAAAGTTACGCTTAAACTTTCAAAAACTTTCCTTCCACTTATTAATTATCAGGGAATTAAAGAGGAGATAAAAAAGCAAAATCTGAAAAGCTCAGATCCATCCGAAGTCAGAAACGTCATTTTAAAACTGCGGAAAGAAAAGATTCCTGATTACAGGAAATATGGAAACGCGGGCTGTTTCTTTAAAAATCCCGAGGTCTCTGCAGAAAGACTTAACAGGTTAAAGGCGAGTTATCCCGATATGCCTTCATATCAAAATGCAAAGGGATTTAAAATTCCTGCCGGCTGGCTAATAGAGAATTTAGGTTTTAAAGGAAAGAAATTTGGAAGGTGTGGTGTTTCTGAGAAACACGCTCTTATTCTTGTAAATTATGGTGGTGCAAGCGGAAAAGAAATATTGAATTTAGCACTTAAGGTTAAATCAGAAGTAATAAGAAATTTCGGAATTGAGCTTGAGTTTGAGAATGTGGTTGTTTAAGAATCTTGATATGAAGCTGAAAATAAACGATCAAACAATTTCTGTTAATGATTTTTCAACTGATTCCAGAAGAATAAAAAAAGGAGATTTATTTATCGCGTATAAAGGGGTAAATTATGATCTTCACGATTTTATTCTTGATGCTATTAGAAACGGAGCGAAGGTTGTTGTTGGCGAAAGATCTTTAGACAGCCTCCCCGAAGTCGAAAAGAAACCAAATGTCCAATACTTCCAGGTTAAAGATGGACGTGGGTTTTGGGCTGAAACCTGTGCTAAAAAATATGGTAATCCTCAAAAGAAACTTAAAATAATTGGAGTTACCGGCACTGATGGCAAAACTACCACTTGTACTTTGATTTACGAAATATTAAAAACTGCAGGTAAAAAGGTTGGAATCATCTCCACTGTAGGCGCAGGGTATAAAGGCAAAAATATATTTATTGATTCGCATACAACAACTCCTTCTCCTGATATTCTTTTTAAATTGTTGAAAGACATGGTTGACGCAGGCACAGAGTATGTTGTCCTGGAAGTTTCGTCCCATGGGCTTGTGCAGAAAAGGATCCATGGTATCAATTTCATTGCGTGTGCAGTTACTAATGTTACCCCGGAACATCTCGACATACACGGAAACTATAAGTCCCTAGTTAAAGACAAAGCGTTGATTTTTAAAGTCTCTGATGCTGTGTTTCTAAATAAAAATGGCATTGGAATAGGCAGAATTAAAAAATTCATAAGCAGAACAAATAAACTTTTTGAGGTTGGACAAAAGGACAAAGTTCTTCGAAAGATAGCTGGAAACTCTGATTTCAAAGGAAGGTTTCCTGGTGAATATAACATGCAGAATACAGCTCTTGCCATTTCCATTGCAAGGCACCTTGGAGTCTCTGATGAAGATATTTACCGCGGGGTAATTCAGGCTAATCCTCCTGAGGGTAGATTCCAGTATGTTCCTAATAAGAAAGGTCTCAATGTTATTGTCGATTTTGCGCATACTGAAAATGCTTTAAAAAGTGTATTAAATGTAGTCTGGAATAAAAGGAAAAAAAGAGAAAAAATTATTGCTGTTTTTGGATGTGCTGGTGAGAGGGACAGACAGAAAAGACACGCGATGGGAAAGGTTGCATCTGAATTGTGTGATATTGTTGTTTTGACCTTGGAGGATCCGAGATCAGAAGATCCACAGAAAATAATCGCTGATATTGCATCAGGATCTCATAAATTTCCATTTATAATTGAACCCGACAGAAAAAAGGCGATTGAAAAAGCTATTAATATGGCTGAAAAAGGAGACTGGGTTTTGATGCTTGGTAAGGGACATGAAAGGAGCATGAATATTAGTGGAGAAGAACTTCCTTGGAGTGATTTTGTAGTGGCACAGGAGACCCTAAGTCAGATGAGATGTTAACATTAAAAATATGGCTTATATTGATTTGAAGATGTTGAATAAATATGCGGTTAAAAGATGTAGAGATTATCTTGAGTTGAACGTCTATGGTAAACAAGTGGTTACACCTTACTACATAAATAATATTCAGCCTGAATTTATAGAGCTGATGCGCGAGTCCGGTATAAACGAAGAATTGGCTAAGAAGGTGTCAGAAAAGTATAAGAATAAGCTAGTTCCATATGGCTGGTATAGAGGAAAGGGAACTCCTGAGCAACTCAGCAGATCGGCTGAAACTCTTTCTGACAGGGTTGGGTTGTCTTTAAAAAATGCAACAAAAAATGGAGTTGGTGAGTTTATGAAGCTTTATGGATTGGGAATAGATTGTTCTGGTTTTGTATACAATCTCCTTGAATATGCTTTCCACAAGACTTCGCTTGGTAACGAGTTTGAAGCGTCTCTGGACTGGAGGGACGAGAAAAAAATGGGAGCAAATTATGCTGGAACATTTGTATTTGCTGGAAAAGCTTCTAATCCAATAACGGTGGATCAAGCAAGGCCTCTAGACCTTGTTTTTATAAAGGATAAAAGTAAGCACCTGCACATGGGGATTTTTTTGTTTTTTGATAGATTAGGTTTGTGTCTTGCACAATCTTCGCTGGTTACAATTCCATCGGGAGTAACTCGAACAAGTTTTCGGGTACGCAATAAGAAGCCCGTTTTTGGTTTCCGGCCTTCTATAGGCAGTATGTGGGAGCGTTTATACCAAAAGGGCATATTGGAAGTTAGAAGGCTAAAAATCGTTGATTAGAAACGATTCATAACAATATACTTTTGAAATTTGGTATGAAAAATAACATTAAAGTTCGTCTTGATTCTCGTTTAATCCAGCCCGGTGAATATTTTGTTCCAATTGAGGGTGAAAAAGTTGATGGGCATAGATTTATTGATGTGGCTATCAAAAATGGAGCTGCGGGCA
>MEVH01000005.1:66840-71948 GCA_001772665.1 candidate division WWE3 bacterium RIFCSPLOWO2_01_FULL_39_13 | reverse complement strand
TGAAGAAGACAAGCTTTATAAAATTGCATCAGGAAAACTCCAGAAGATAAATCCTTTTGTTATTGCGATTACAGGTTCGGTTGGCAAAACCACAATGCGCGATTTTATTTTTACTATTCTTTCGCAAAAGTACAAGGTATGCAAAGGGTCACTTAATACAAAGCTTGGACTTGCTGTAAATATTGTAAATGACATGAAGTATGATGACGAAGTTTTTGTAGCAGAAACAGGTATGGATAGAGCCGGAGAACTTTTAGAAACAGGAAATTTCATTAGGCCTAATATTGCGGTTATCACAAATGTCAGCCGGACTCACATAGAAAAACTCGGCTCATTTGAAAATATCAAAAAAGCCAAGGCTGAGCTATTGCAGACAATACGTCCTGGCGGGTCGGTTTTTATTAACTGGGATGACCAAGGTGCTAGGAGTTTAGAGGCCTTTGTCCCGAAATCTGTTTTGATAGAAAAGTTTGGAACCCAAAATGGCATTGCTTATAACAAAAAGTTTGTAGAGAAAACTATATATGATGCCAGTTTAGATCCCGAGGAATGGTATAAATTTGAAGAAATCCCGTTTAAGTTTATCGGCCGGCACAATAAAATATTGTCAATAGGAGCTGCCGCGATTGGATCTTATCTAAAAACACCTCCCTTTGAACTCCGCAATGGTATCCTTAACCTTGAGACTCCAAACGGTAGACTGAAACTCCTCGAAGGAGTTGGAGGCTCCACATTGATAGACGATACCTATAATTCTTCTCCTGTTTCTGCCTGCAGTGCGCTTGAGGCTGTTTCTGACTACTACAACTCTTTTAAATTACATGGCAGAAAGATAGCAATTCTCGGAGGAATGCTCGAGCTGGGAGATTATGAAGATGAAGGCCATAAATTAGTCGGGGATGTAGTCTCCAAATTTCATTTCGATATCCTGGTTCTTGTTGGAGATCTTGCTGTGAAAATTAAAAAAAGCTTACTGCTTAAAGATTCTTCGGTAACTATCAACCACTATCCCGATGGAATTTCTACCGGCGAATTTGTAAAAAAGACGTTGAAACCTCAAAATGGTGATATCATTTTAGTTAAGGCATCGCAAGGAATACGTCTTGAGAAGGCGGTTGAGATTCTGATGAAAGATCCTAAACGGGCCTCAAACCTGCTTGTGCGTCAGGACGCAAGGTGGAAGTGAATATTTAAAGTTGTATGCTGGACTATATAATCATCGCTCTCGCTTCTTTTTTCATTACTTTTTTAATTTCTTTTCCGTTCATTAACCTTCTTTATAAATTCAACATAAGAAGAGTTTCTAAAATTGATCTTGAAAAAGCACTGCCTGGCAGGAAAGTGAAGTTTGGGACTCCTATTATGGGGGGAACCGTAATAATAATAAGCACATTGATCCTGCTTTTTCTGTTCCTGCGCGGGTGGAAGTATTATCCAATGATCTCGGCAGTTCTTATTATCGGCGGAATTTTCGGCGCTGTTGATGAATATATAAATACCCTTGGAAGAACGATCACAGCGATCAGAATAAGCAGAAAAAATGGAGAAGGGAGAAGCCTGATTACTGTCAACAAATGGTTTGCACCGATCAAGAAGGTTCTTATGATCCCATGGAAAATGTTTGAAGAAGCTCTAAGAGTCATGGGGAGCGAACAAAGAGGACTGAAAAGCCACTACAAATTTATTCTTCATTTATTGATTGCTGGTATAGCTATAGCTTTTTTCATCGACAAACAGCATTCTGCTGCAATATACATTCCATTTGCCGGAAACTTCTTTTTGGGCTATTTTTATTATCCTATTCTTGCCTTTCTCCTTTTGTTTTTTGCCAACGCTTTCGGAATTACCGACGGGATGGATGGTCTTTCCGCAGGCACCCACAGCATAGTGTTTTTAGCTTATGCTATTCTTGCCACCTTTTTGGGGTACACCGAAGTTGCCTATCTTTGTTTCATCCTGTTTGGAGCAGAACTGGCATTTTTATACTTCAATATTTTTCCAGCCAGAATGGAAATGTCAGATGTCGGGACTCTTCCTCTTGGCATGCTCCTTGTTTTATCAGCTGCAATAATCCACCGCGAAATTTCTTTGATTTTTATCGGAGCAATTTTCATAATCGAAATTTTATCAAGCGTATCACAGCAATGGTTCGTAAAGCTGAGAGGAAAAAGAATTTTTCTTGTAGCCCCAATTCATCACCATTTTGAGAAGCTGGGATGGCCAGAAACTAAAGTAACCATGAGATTCTGGCTGTTCACCGCAATTAGTGCAATGCTGGGGCTTGTTATTGCTTTATTGTGATGTTGTCGCTGATTCTGCTAGGCTTCATCAGCGGTGTCCATCCTTTTGCCCCGTTCTTCATTTCGCTTAGTACGAAGCTTTATGTTTGGCAAAAGTAGTGTATAATTACTCGTGTCCGGCAAAATCGCCGGAAATTAATTGAATGTTGACATTTCCCTTGTATATTTGCTATATTGGCAGTCGCGCTGGGATGCAATAATACACTTACACAAAAATAGGCGGTCATAGAATCGCTGTATTTTTTTGTAAGACAGGTCTTTGACAGGTAGAAAATAATTAGCTTCTCAACTGTAAAAACTTAATGAGAATAACTTTCTCAAAGCAAAATATAGATTATCCTCTGCCCGATCCGATTAAGGCTCAAACTGACTCATTCCGCTGGCTTATCAATGAGGGAATTGAAGAAACCCTATATGAAGTTGGTGAAATTCATGATGGAACCGGACGCGGATGGGTTCTTACCTTTTCAAATGCAAGAATAGACAAACCAAACAGAACAGTAGAAGAAGCAAAAGACATGGGTGTAACCTATGATTCCCCGTGGTACATCACTGCAGCTATATCCCAAATCGGAACAGACAAAGAGAAGAAAAAAGAAATATACATGGGAGATCTTCCCATTATGACTGAAGATGGAATCTTTGTTGTAAATGGAGTTTCAAAAGTTGTAATAAACCAGCTTTCAAGATCGCAGGGAGTTGTTTTTGGAGTAGATACTGATCCGTCAGGAGCGATTCTCCCAAACGCAAAAATCCTCCCAAAGATCGGCGCATGGATAGACTTTGAGACTGCAAAAAATGGCGTAATCAATGTAAGAATCGATAGAAAAAGGAAATTCCCGGTAACAACTCTCCTTCGTATCTTTGGATTTGAGACCGATGAATCTATTATTTCAGCCTTTAAAGATGATACAAAAACTCCCGCTGAGTCTTTAATAATAAAGACACTTGAGAAAGATCCAAGCAAAAATTACAATGAGGCAATTTTAGAAATATACAAAAAAATGAGACCTGGCGAGCCACTGGTTCTCGAAAGCGCTAAAAGTGTTATTGATAGTCTCTTTTTCAATCTGAGAAGATACAGCCTCGGCAAGGTAGGAAGATTCAAACTTAATATGAAGCTAGGTTTGGACTTTCCTAACGAAGAAAAGCACCACCTGTTAAACAAGACAGATATTGAAGCGATAATTAATTATCTTATCCATCTTGCGCATGGAGATGAAGGATATCTTCCTGATGATATCGACAGTCTCGCAAACCGCAGAGTGCGCTCAGTAGGAGAGCTTATTCAGTCAGAAATGAGATATGGGCTGTACCAGCTTGAAAGGCTGGCAAGAGAAAAAATGGCGCTCCAGCCAAGAGATCGGCTTCCTGATCCGTCGGTTCTTGTTTCTCCAAGACCGGTTTCTGCAAGGGTAATATCCTTTTTATCAGCAGGCCAGCTTTCACAGCTTCTTGGGGAATACAATCCGCTTGATGCTTTAGATCACAAAAGAAGATTAAGCGTTATGGGAAAGGGCGGTTTGACAAGGGAACGTGCAAGCTATGCTGTGCGCGACGCGAACCCAACCCACTACGGGAAAATAGATGTTATCAGAAGTCCCGAAGGACAGAATATCGGTTTGGTCACTTACATGGCCTTATATTCAAGAGTCAACGAATATGGATTTCTCGAAACCCCTTATGCAAAACTTGAAAAATTAAATGGAAAAGTGAAAATCACTGATAAAGTCGAGTATTTCGCAGCTTATGATGAAGAAGGAGTGAACATAATCGGCGGTGATTTACAGATAGACAAAAATGGCGTGATAGCTGCTGAGAGGGTGCCCACCCGTAGAGGAACTGAGTTTTTCCTTGGGCTTACCGCTGACGCGGATTACATTGAAATAGCTCCGAAACAAATTCTTGGAGTGTCTACAGCCTTAATTCCTTTTATCGCCAATGATGATGTTGCCCGGGCTCTTGTTACCGCACAGCAGTCTTCGCAGGCTGTTCCGCTTGTGATTCCTGAGGCTCCAATTATTGGAACTGGGCTGGAGGGGTATATAGCAGATAGTGCAGGATTAACCGTAAGGGCTGAAGACGGCGGTGTTGTTGAGTACGCTGATGCAAGCATAATAAAAGTAAAATCTAGTAAAGGCACATATGAATACAAGGTTTTGAATTTCGCTCAGTCAAATATGGACTCGTGCAATTCTCAGAAAATCCTTGTGAAAACCGGAGACAAAGTCAAAAAAGGAGATCTTCTAGCCGAAGGTCCTTCAAGCCATCACGGCGAGCTTGCGCTCGGCGTCAATTTGAGGGTTGCATTTATGAGCTACGAAGGGTTTAACTATGAAGACGGATTTATTCTTTCAGACAGAGTTATTAAAGACGATACCTTGTCGTCGATAAATATCTCAAATTACACTGTCCAGGTGATGGAAACCAAGCTTGGCCCAGAAGAGCTGACAAATGATATTCCCAATGTATCAGAGGACTCTCTTAGAAATCTTGATGTAGATGGAATAGTTATAGTCGGATCGCAGGTTAAGTCCGGAGACATTCTTGCAGGGAAAATAGCTCCAAAAGGCCAGGCTGAATTGTCAGCCGAAGAAAGGCTTCTTAGAGCTGTTTTTGGCGAGAGAGTAAAAGAGGTAAAGGATAATTCGCTTCGCCTGCCACACGGTAGAGAAGGAGTAGTTATCGACGTAAAGGTTCTCACTCCCCAAGAAAAAGAGCAAATGTCAAAAGGAGTAATTAGAGAAGTGACAGTGAAAGTTGCCGAGTATAGAAAGATAGCTATCGGAGACAAGCTTGCAAACAGAC
>MEVH01000005.1:62461-66807 GCA_001772665.1 candidate division WWE3 bacterium RIFCSPLOWO2_01_FULL_39_13 | reverse complement strand
CCGAAGAAGACATGCCCCACCTAGAAGATGGAACAACTGTTGACGTGGTAATATCTCCAGCCTCAGTTTTAGGACGTATGAATATCGGGAATATCCTTGAGGCACACCTTGGATGGGCGGGATATATATCCGGTTCAAATTATGCAATAGAGCCTTTCAAAAAGATCCACCTTGAAAATATTGAGTCAGAGCTTAAAAAGGCAAAACTTCCTTCAAATGCAAAAATAAAACTGATTGACGGCAGAACGGGTGAATCTTTTGATCAGGAAGTCGCAGTTGGAGTAATTTATATATATAAGCTCCACCATATGGCAGAAGAAAAAATGCACGCCAGATCAACTGGCCCGTACTCTTTAATTACCCAGCAACCTCTCGGTGGAAAAGCCCAATTCGGTGGCCAGAGATTCGGAGAAATGGAAGTCTGGGCGCTTGAAGCTTATGGTGCTGCAGATACTCTGCATGAAATGCTGACAATAAAATCTGACGATATAAAAGGCCGGTATGTGGCGTTTCAGTCAATCATTAAAGGAATGGGGATTCCAGAGTCGCATGTCCCCGAATCATTTAAACTGCTAGTAAGACATCTGAATGGACTCTGCCTCGCGATAACTCCTCTTGTGTATCCTGCTAAGCGTCATGTAGAGGAGCCTGAAGGCACCGATGATAACGGCAAAAAAGAGATCGCACGCGAGGTGAATACTATTGCAGTTGATGAGCCTGTTTTGGACGAAAGCAACTAGTTTAATATTACAGACATGGAAGACTTAAATAAATTAAGAGACATTGATGCATTAAAAATATCTTTAGCCTCATCTGATGAGATACTGTCGTGGTCACACGGTGAGGTTACAAAGCCAGAGACGATCAATTATCGTACATTTAAACCTGAAAAAGACGGTCTTTTTTGTGAAAGAATATTCGGCCCGGTAAAAGATTATGAGTGCTACTGCGGAAAATACAAAAGGATAAGATATAAAGGCGTTGTGTGCGACAGGTGCGGTGTCCAGGTGACTACATCAAAAGTAAGGCGCGAAAGAATGGGTCATATTGTGCTTTCATCTCCGGTGGTGCATGTATGGTTTTTCAAAAATATCCCTTCAATAATGGCAACCCTTTTAGGAATTGCTCCAAGAAGCATTGAGTTAATAGTCTACTTTTCATCCTACATAGTTACAGAGATTGACTATAAAGCGAAAAAGGAAGTTTTATCCGGGTTTGATGATATAAGCCTTGAAGCAAGAGGGAAGGCTCACGCAGAGATCCAAGAGAAGATGAAAGAAAAAAAGGAAGAAGCAGAAGGCAAGGTAAAGTCATTATCGAATAAGCCGGAAAAAAGCTGGAGCGACGAATTGAAGCGTAAGGCCGAAACCATTAGGCGCAAGTCTGAGACTGAAATAGAAAAGATAAAAAATGAGGATATCCTTGAGCAGGAAAGGGCCGAGCTGGTAATAAGAAAAATGGAAAAAAAGCTTCAGGAGGTTGAGCTGCACACAGTAATGACTGACCGCGAATTTATTGAGCTTGAAGAATATCTTGATGGGTTCTGCAAAGTAATGATAGGAGCAGAGGCAATACGGCAGATTCTTTCAGAATTTGACGTAAATAAAGTGGCTGAGGAACTAAGGACAGAGCTGGCTGTGGCAAAAACGTCAAGAGCAGAAAAAATCAGAAAGAGGCTTATGGTAATGGACAGCTTTATTCATAGCGGTGTGAAACCGCTGTCTATGATAATTTCTATACTTCCTGTTCTTCCTCCAGATTTGAGGCCGATGGTGCAGCTTGAAGGAGGCCGTTTCGCAACATCTGATCTTAACGATTTGTACAGAAGAATAATAAATAGAAATAACCGCTTAAAGAGGCTTATTGATCTCGGTGCTCCCGACATGATTATCAGGAATGAAAAAAGGATGCTTCAGGAATCAGTTGATGCCCTTATAGATTCAAGCAAAGTTAGAAAAACACGTGCAAGGGATCGAAAGACATATCGGTCGCTTGCCGATGCCATTAAAGGAAAGCAGGGCCACTTCAGGGCCAACCTTCTAGGAAAAAGAGTTGATTATTCAGGGCGCGCGGTTATTGTCCCAGGTCCTGATCTGAAGATGGATGAATGCGGAGTCCCGACTGAAATGGCCCTTGAGCTTTTCAAGCCTTTTTTGATAAGGGAAATAATGAAAAGGGGATTGGCTCCAAACATGAAGACGGCAAAATATGTTCTTGAAGATAAGAAACCTGAGGTATACGCAATTCTCGAAGAACTTGTAAAGACAAGGCCTGTTATTTTAAATAGGGCTCCAACTTTACACAGGCTGAGTATTCAGGCTTTTTATACAAAGCTTACAGAAGGAAAGGCTATACAGCTTCACCCTGTTGTCTGCGCTGGATTTAACGCTGACTTTGACGGCGACCAGATGGCAATTCATCTTCCGCTTTCTGAGGCAGCTGTAAAAGAGACTGAAGATTTAATGATTTCAACAGAAAATCTTTTGAAGCCTGCAGATTCATCGGTTGTGACTATTCCTTCTCACGAAATGGTTCTTGGGCTGTATTATCTGACAAGCGTCAATCCGAAAATACCTCCTGCTAAAATCGTCTTTGCCGATAATGACGAGGTTTTGAGGGCATTTTCTGCCTCTGTAATATCTGTAAGACAAAAAATAAAAGTCCAGCTGGGGGGAGAAGTTATAGAAACAACAGCAGGCAGAATTATCCTTAATCAGTTTATCCCCGAAGAATTGGGATTTATCAATTTGCCAATGTCCAAGTCTGATGTACAGAATCTTATAAGAACTTCAATAGAGAAGGCTGGAGTAGAAAAGACCGTTGTTTTAATAGATGAACTGAAATACCACGGATTCAAGTATTCGACTATCTCGGGTATTTCCCTGTCAATTTTTGATTGCGCCAGGCCTTCTGACCTGGATGAGGTAATGGCTGATGCGTATAAGGAAATCGACCAGATAGAGCAGAATTATCACATGGGGCTGATCACAAAATCAGAGCTTAGCAAGCTGTCAAACAGAGTCTGGGTTGGAGTTGTTGATCATCTTGATCAGACAATTTTGAGCCACATAGATGAAGAAAATCCTGTCAGAATGATAATTTCTGCAAAGGCAGGAAAGGCCTCACCTACTCAGGTCAGGCAGATTGCTGCAATTAAAGGGCTTATTGCAGATCCATCTGGAAGAACAATAGATATGCCGGTTCTAGGGAATTACGCAACAGGCATGTCAAGCTTTGACTATTTCTTGACTGGAAGAGGAACTAGAAGAAGTTATATGGACAAAGGACTTGGAACCGCTGATGCAGGATACCTTACACGTCGCCTTGTTAATGTTGCTCAGGATGTGATTGTTAGAGAAGAAGACTGCGGAACCAAAAAAGGAAGAGTTGTAAAAAGAGGCCAGGACACACCTTTGCATCCATGGTATAACAGGCTGATCGGCCGTGCTGCTCTTGAAGACATAAAAGACGGTAGAAAAATAATAACTAAAAAAGGTGAGCTGATAACGAAAGAGGATGCTGCCAAGATTGATAAATCAAAGATTAATGAAGTTCAAATAAGGTCTGCTATGACATGCGAGACGTCCTATGGCGTCTGTTCGAAGTGCTATGGAATTGATATGACTAATGGCAAGCCTGTACAGATTGGTGTGGCTGTTGGGATAATAGCTGCTCAGTCAATCGGAGAACCTGGAACCCAGCTTACGCTTAATGTTTTCCACAGTGGAGGGATTGCTGCAGAAAACATCACTCAAGGTCTTCCCCGTGTAGAGGAGCTTTTTGAAATAAGAACGCCAAAGGCGCAGGCAAAAATGAGCGGAATTTCCGGCAAGATTAAAATTAAAGAAGAGGATGACTCTGTAAAAATTATTGTCACGCCGACCCAGAAAGGTGGAATAGAGCAGGAATATACTGCTGATTATTCTGATGAAATTCTTGTGAAAGACGGTGATTTGGCAGCACCTGGGACAATGCTGACTTCTGGATCTCTAAGTCCTGCAGAGTTTTACGAGATTGCAGGATCAGAGCCAACCCAGATGTATATCCTCGAGGAAGTCCAGAGAGTATACGGTTCCCAGGGGGTTTCAATAAATGACAAGCACGCAGAGGTGATAATCAAACAGATGTTCAACAGGGTCAGAGTTATTGATCCAGGTGATACCAGCCTCTTGTCAGGCAGTATTGTAATCAAGTACAAACTTGCTGAAGAGAATGCCCATGCTGAAGAACAGGGTAAAAAAGGTGCAAAAGCAAAACCGGTTATTCTTGGGATATCAAAGGCCTCAAGAAAATCAGAAAGCTGGCTGGATGCAGCTTCTTTCGAAGAAACTTCGGCTGTTCTAACT
>MEVH01000005.1:61667-62453 GCA_001772665.1 candidate division WWE3 bacterium RIFCSPLOWO2_01_FULL_39_13 | reverse complement strand
AGTCGCTGGAAGCATAGACAGACTAATAGGGCTGAAAGAAAATGTTATAATTGGACGGCGCATTCCTGTAGGTAAAGAGGTGGTAATTGAAGAAGAAGTAAAAGAGACAGACTAATATGCCGACAATAAACCAGTTAATTAGAAACAAAAGAAAAAGAAAGCCAAAAAAGGTCACGACAGCGGCACTGTCATCGATATACAACTCCAAAAAGAAGGTATATGTGCCTGCTAAATCTCCTTTTAAGAGAGGAGTATGTTTAAATGTCAGAACTACTACTCCTAGAAAGCCCAACTCGGCGTTGAGAAAAGTTGCCAGGGTAAGGCTTTCAAACCGTAAGGAAGTAACGGCCTATATACCTGGAGAAGGGCATACTCTGCAGGAACACTCTGTAGTTTTGGTAAGAGGGGGAAGAGTAAAAGACCTTCCCGGTGTCAGATACACAATAGTAAGAGGAAAATTTGATCTGCTTGGAGTAGAAGGGCGCAAAAACGGAAGGTCTCTTTACGGAACCAAGCGCGAAAACTAGTTGATTTTGTATGCCAAGAGGAAAACAAATTACAAAAGAAGCCAAAGAGCCTGATTCAAAATACAAATCCAAAGTTGTAGCTAAATTTATAAATATGGTTATGAACAGCGGGAAAAAGTCTCTTGCACAGAAGATTGTTTACAATGCTTTAGAGTCAGTAAATAAGGACGATGTGAAGGAAGCGAGAGTATATTTCGAGGATGCGGTTAAAAATCTTATGCCTGAAGTCGAGGTCAGATCAAGAAGAGTCGGAGGGGCA
>MEVH01000005.1:35627-61652 GCA_001772665.1 candidate division WWE3 bacterium RIFCSPLOWO2_01_FULL_39_13 | reverse complement strand
GAAAAGGAACTCCTATGAGCCAGAAACTGGCGTCAGAAATCACACTTGCCCACAATAACGAGGGTTCAGCAATTAAAAAGAAGCTTGATACTAAAAGAATGGCCGAAGCAAACCGCGCTTTCTCACACTTTAGATATTAGAGCAGGATTATGGTTCTTCATTGTTTTTTTATCTCCGATTAATATTTTTGTGTCTGTTTTTTAATAATCAGTAAATTTTCTGTTAATTCCCAAAGCTTATTATTGATTGATGGGGTATCCTAATTTTTCGGTTAAGGACCTTCCAGAGAATGAGCGTCCGCGTGAGCGCCTGATGCAAATGGGGGCATCTTCACTGTCATTATCTGAAATCATAGCTATTATTCTTGGTAATGGATATTCCGGAGAGCCTGCGACTTCACTTGCCCAGAAGCTTGTTATGAAATATGGAGACGCTAATGATATAGGAAAACTTACTGCCCAGGAGTTGCTTGCAGTGAAGGGCATTGGAGTTGCAAAGGCATGCAAAATCGCAGTATGCTTTGAGCTGGCAAGAAGGCTTTCTGGCGGGCAGACGATTAAGTCGAAGGAATATACTTCAGCCAGCGACATACACAATCTTGTAAAGCCATATCTTTTGCATAGAGAAAAAGAGCATTTTGTTGTGGTTTCTTTTGATACAAGGCGGCGATTGATCGCTGTTGATAATCTTTCGATCGGAACAGTCAACGAAAGCCTTGTCCACCCCAGGGAAGTTTTTAAAACTGCGATCAATCGCCGCGCTTCATATATTGCACTTGTTCATAATCACCCCTCAGGAGATGTATCACCGAGCAATGATGATATTGTTGTTACAGAAAGGCTTTTAAAAGCATCCTATACAATGGGCATCCCTGTTGTTGACCATCTTATAGTGACTGACAATGCCTATAAATCAGTAATCTCAAGTGAGATGGTCTCGGCATTGAAATAGATGTCTCCAATATTATGCTAAACTTTACCTGACATGAATAAGACCGTTTCTATCGCTGACTTAAAAACTGATCAAAAAATAGCGGGTGAGGCTTTTGTTTTAAAAGAATTTGAAACAAAACAGAGCCGGGTTGGAAAAAGCTATTACAATCTGAAGCTTGGTGATAAAACAGGCGACATTCTCGGAAAGGTCTGGACTGAAAATCTCTCCAATTGTGAAAGAGGTCTTGCGATAGGCGATATTATCTCAGCATCAGGCTACATACAGGAATATGCTGGAAAGCCTCAATTTATTGTTGAGTCTATGAAAAAGCTGATTGATGCTGCTCCCGAAGAATTCCTTCCGGTTACATCAAGAGACCGATCCCGGATGAAGCAGGATTTAGAGGATGAGATAACAAAAATAAAAAATCCCTATCTCAAAAAACTACTTGATGCCTACTGGCCGAACCCTGATAACCGCGATAAATTTACTAATTTTCCTGCTGCGGAATATGTTCATCACGCATACGTTGGAGGACTTCTTGAGCACACCTGGGAAATGCTTAAACTCAGTAAGCCGTTTTTTGAAATTTACCCGGGTCTGGACTGGAATTTATTTTTCACAGGATTGTTTTTCCATGATATAGGCAAGCTTGAAGAATATGATATTGTCGGTGCAGCAATTGTAAGAACAACTCCAGGCAAGCTTGTCGGACATATAACACAGGGTATAGTCCTTTTGCATGAAATGATTGAAGAAATACCTGATTTTCCGAAGAGCCTGCGTGATAAGCTTTTCCACTTGATAATCAGCCATCAGGGAAGTTTGGAGTATGGGAGTCCCGTTGTTCCTATGACACTTGAGGCTCTTATTTTAAGTTTTGTTGATACAAACAGCGCTGATATGAACCAGGCAATAAAGCATATAGAAAAAGGACTTCATACAGGCGAAGAATTTACTGAATACCATAAATGGCTGAAAAGGAGTTTTTATCAGGGTGATCTTATTAACCATTCCAGCGATGTTGACTAGGTTCTAATCTGGGATGAAGTTTCCAAAAAGTCCGACAGTTGAGGCATATTCTTATTGCTATCTCGCCTTAAATGTGTTTAAATATCCGTCGTATGGCTGATGTACACCTAGCAGAAAAAGCGCAGAAATATCCAATTAACAAGATAAGAAATATTGGAATAATTGCTCATATAGATGCGGGAAAGACAACAACTACAGAGGCAATTATTTATTTAACAGGTCTGAGGCATAAAATCGGTGTTGTCCATGAAGGAGATACCGTCACCGACTGGATGGTTCAAGAAAGAGAACGCGGTGTGACAATTGTTTCAGCAGCTATTACCACTTTCTGGAAAGACTGCCGTATCAATATTATCGATACCCCTGGCCACGTTGATTTTACTGCTGAAGTCGAACGATCTTTGAGAGTTCTTGATGGAGCTATTGTTGTCCTTGACTCAAAAATGGGAGTCGAGGCTCAGACCGAAACCGTGTGGAGACAGGCAGATAAATACAAAGTTCCACGGCTTTTCGCAGTTAATAAAATCAACCAGATAGGCGGTGACTTTTATAAAACTCTTGAATCAGTTAAAGAAAGGCTTACTCCAAATGCATACCCAATTGTTCTGCCGATTGGTTTTGAAAAAACCAACAACGGATGGGTGGATCTGGTTGCTATGAAAGCCTATCAGTACAATGATTATTCTGATAAATCAGTAAAAGAAGTTCCGGTTCCTAAAGATATGCTTGAAAGCGCAAAAAAATACAGGACAGAACTTATGGAAAGAGTTGTTGAAGCAGATGACGCCCTAATGGGGAAATATTTGGCCGAAGGCGATTTAAGCATAGAGGATTTCAAGACAGCAATCAGAAAAAGCACTTTAAGTTTTGATCATGAATTTTTCCCCGTAATGGGAGGAGATTACAGAGGTATAGCTGTCCAGACTCTTATGGACGCAGTAGTAGATTATCTGCCATCTCCAATTGAAGTTGTTCCCGCAGAGGGAATAAATCCCAAAACCGAGGAAGCAGTAATGTGTAAGCCTGATCCAAATAACGACTTTGCAGCTCTTGCCTTTAAAGTAGTTACAGACCCCTATGTGGGTCGTCTCGTATACTTCAGGGTTTATTCTGGAACGCTTCAGTCCGGCTCATATATTTACAATTCATCCAAAAGACAGCAGGAGCGTGTCGGTCGTCTGGTATTAATGTACGCAAACGAGCGTGAAGAAATAAAGATTGTCAAAGCTGGCGAAATCGCAGCTGCCGTAGGGTTAAAAGATACCACGACTGGTGATACCTTATGCTCACAGGATGCACTTGTCACTTTAGAAAATATAAAATTCCCCGATCCTGTTATTTCTATGGCTGTTGAGCCGAAAACAAAATCCGATCAGGAAAAAATGGGAACCGCACTAAAGAAGCTGGTTGATGAAGATCCTACTTTCCATCTTTCTACTGATCCTGAATCAGGTCAGACAATTATCTCGGGGATGGGAGAATTTCAGCTCGAAATAAAGGTTGATATTTTAAAAAGAGACCTAGGAGTGGATGTAAATGTCGGTGCCCCGCAGGTTGCCTACAGAGAAACCGTGAAATCAGAAGCTGAAATAGAAGGCAAATATATCCGCCAGTCAGGAGGACGCGGCCAGTATGGTCATGTTTATCTGAGGCTTAAACCTCTTGGACGAGGTGAGGGGTTTCAATTTGTGGATAAAGTCGTAGGTGGCGCTATTCCGAAAGAATATATACCCGCAGTCGAAAAAGGAGTTAAAGAAGCTATGTCAAAAGGCGTAGGCTGGGGATATCCAATGGTCGATGTTGAGGTAACCTTATTTGACGGGTCATTCCATGAAGTTGACTCGTCAGAGATGGCTTTTCACATTGCTGCAAGCACAGCATTTCAAGATGGTGCCAGAAAAGCAGGAATTCAGCTCCTTGAGCCTATAATGAAAATCGAAGTTGCTGCTCCTGAAGAGTTTATAGGAGATGTTATAGGAGACCTTTCTTCGCGAAGAGCAATTATAGAAGGTACCGAATCCAGGGGAAAGTCCCAGTCTGTAAGAGCTCAAGTTCCCCTTGCAGAACTGTTTGGGTATGTGACCAGGCTTCGCGGTTTGACACAAGGAAGAGCTTCGGCACCCTACATAGAGCCGAGTCATTATGAGGTTGTGCCTGTCAATATTGCTGAGAAGCTGAAGAAATAAAAGAGGGAAATACACTCTTGATGTTGAAAATTTAGGCTCCTGCTGATAGAATGTCACATGACCAAATTGTGAGTATTTAATTATATTAGTTGATTTTATGAGAGGGCAAAACATTTTTTGCTTTTCTCATACAAAAAAATAACAAATGGCTACTTTTGAGAGAACAAAACCCCATGTCAACGTCGGTACTATCGGCCATGTCGACCATGGAAAAACCACCCTTACTGCTGCAATTACAAAGGTTCTTGCAGGAAAGGGTTTAGCTGAGTTTAAGGCTTTCGACCAGATAGACAATGCACCCGAAGAGAAAGCACGCGGAATTACGATTAATGTTTCTCATGTTGAATATAATACAGAAAAGAGACATTATGCCCATATAGATGCACCAGGACATGCTGACTACATAAAGAATATGATTACTGGAGCAGCCCAGATGGACGGTGCCATTCTTGTTGTGTCTGCAGCAGATGGTCCTATGCCTCAGACCAGAGAGCACATTCTTCTTGCAAACCAGGTTGGAGTCCCAAAACTTATCGTTTTTCTTAACAAAGCTGATATGGTCGAGGATTCGAGCCTTATTGAACTGGTTAAGGAAGAGCTCAAGGATCTTCTGAAGAAATATGAATATGAAGAGGATACTCCGATAATTGTCGGGTCAGCACTTAAAGCGCTCGAAGGGGATCCTGAATATGTTAAGAAGATTGAGGAATTAATAGATGCAGTTGATACCTGGATACCAACTCCAGAGCGGGAGCTTGATAAGCCTTTCCTTATGCCTGTTGAAGATGTTTTCTCAATTAAGGGACGCGGAACTGTTGCTACAGGGCGTATACAAAGAGGTAAAATAAAGGTTAACGAAGAAGTTGAAATAGTAGGATTGAAGGATACAAAAAAGACTGTTGTCACAGGGGTTGAAATGTTTAATAAATCCCTTGATGAAGGTCTTGCAGGCGACAATGTCGGCCTTCTTTTAAGAGGAGTAGAAAGAGATGACGTCGAAAGAGGACAGGTGGCAGCACTTCCTGGAAGCATTACTCCACACACTTCTTTTGAAGCAGAAGTTTATGTCTTAAAGAAAGAAGAAGGAGGAAGACATACTCCGTTTTTCACCGGATACAAGCCACAATTCTATTTCAGAACAACAGATGTGACTGGGGATGTAACTTTGCCTGAAGGCGTCGAAATGGTAATGCCTGGGGATAACGTAAAGATTAAGGTTGAGCTTATTACTCCAATTGCTATTGAAGAAGGTTTGAGATTTGCAATCAGGGAAGGAAGCAAGACAGTTGGGGCCGGGGTAGTTACTAAGATTGTTAAGTAACAATTTGACTTGAAGTTCTCAGGGAGCCGGTGAATCGGCTCCTTTCTATGAGAAAGCAAAGTTGAAGAGATTGAGTGTAGAATTATTAAACTTTCGCCGGCATATGGCGGAAATTGCACATTATGGCGAGTGACAACAAAAAAGTACTAAAAAATAGACTGCGGGTAAAGCTTAAGTCCTATGATGTGGGTACTATTGATCAAAGCGCTCAGAGAATTATTGACGTAGCAGTTAGGACAGGGGCTAAAATATCGGGGCCGATTGCTCTTCCGACTAGGGTGGAGATTTTCAGCTACCAGAGATCCCCTTCTAATGACAAGCGTTCGTTCGAGCAGTTTGAACGAAGGACTCACAGCAGGATTATTGATATATTAGAGCCGACCGCAGGAACAATATCCGAATTATCCAATCTAAAATTGTCTATAGGAGTTCATATTTTGATTAAAAGCTAGGCTGAATCGTTTGAGCTGTTTATGTTAACACGCCAATCGTGGCGTGTTTTTTTCATATTAAAGCTCGTAAATGGGGTGAATAATAAAACCAAGACAGGAAAAACTAAGAACGCTGAGATTAAAACCCGAAAGGGCGGTATGTCGCAGTATTTCAACGAAGACTCCGTGCAGATTCCTTTTACCGAGCTGGCGGTATTCGCAAAAAGCGACTCGGAGGTATTAAAGTCAGTAAAAGTCGGATCTTTGATTAAACTTTCAGGATATTCGAAAGGAAAAGGGTTTTCAGGAGTAATGAAAAGATGGGGATTTCACGGGGGTCCTAAAACTCACGGGCAGTCAGACCGTTCCAGAGCTCCTGGTTCTATCGGTGCGCAGGGACAGGGAAGAGTAATTCCGGGCAAAAAAATGCCTGGCCGGGCAGGAAATAAAAAAGTTACATTTTATACTAAACTGCTTGGTTTTGATTCTGAAAAGGGACTCGTAAAAGTTAAAGGGGGAGTCCCAGGTTCGAGGAATTCTTACATTATAATTTCCCTGCCTCTGGAAAATGAAAATTAAAACATATGATTTTACAGGTAAAGAAACAGGATCCGTTGAGTATTCAGGTCTTTCTGGTGATAACATCAATGAACCCTTGTGCCTTCAGTATATCCGTATTTATGGAATAAACCACCGCCAGGGCACATCAAAAACAAAAGATAGAGGTGAAGTCAGGGGTGGCGGAAGAAAGCCTTACAGGCAGAAAGGAACTGGCAGAGCCAGAGCCGGATCTACTAGATCTCCAATCTGGGTCGGCGGAGGAAAAACTCACGGTCCAAAACCAAGAGACTGGAGTGCCGGTTTCACTAGAAAAATGCAGAAAGCTGTCGAAAAATCAGCATTTGCAGATAAAATTCTGAAAGACGGACTCGGTTTGTTCGAATATCCCGAGAACAAGAAAATTTCAACAGGGGATGCGCAATCATTCCTTGAAAAAATCAATAAGACTGGTAAGATCTTGGTGATTCACGACGATATCGTCAGCCTGTATAAGTCCTTCCGCAACATTCCACATGTTAATGTAGTAAGGTTTGGGGAGCTTTGTGCTTATGATGTGCTTGCATCCAAAGAGGTTTTGATTGAGAAAAAAGCGTTTGATTTGGTATCTAACCGTATTAAGGAGTAATCATGGAATACAAAAAAATATTAAAATCCCCGGTAATGACAGAAAAAAGCAAGAGTCTTACGGATACGGGGAACAAGTATACATTTAAAGTTGTATCTGGTGCCACGAAAGGTCAGGTCAAAAAAATAGTGGAAGATTTATATAAAGTTAAGGTTGTAGGAATAAATTCTGTCTCTGTAAAAGGAAAGACTAAAAGAAGCTGGAGCGGAAAAAGGAAAGAGTACCAAAGAAAAGATTATAAGAAGGTTGTTGTTCAGCTTTCTGAAAAGGATACAATTAAAATTTTTGATGAAGGCAAAAAATGATAAAGACATATAAACCAACAAGCCCGGCAAGAAGGCAAAGAACACTTTCGGTAAGCGAGGGAAGAAAAAGAAAGCCAATGAGATTTGCGGTAAAAAACCTCATGAGTTCCAAAAGAGGGAGTGTTGGCAGATCGGCAGGAAAGATAAGCAGACAGTGCCGTGACTCAGGAGAAAAAAAACGCTATAGAAATATAGATTACAAGAGAGATAAATACGGTATTGAAGGAAAAATTGAATTTATAGAATACGACCCTAACCGGACGTGCGACATAGCACTGGTTTTATACAATGACGGAGAAAGACGCTATATGCTTGCTCCAGCTGGAATTAAAGAGGGCGATTCTGTGGTTTCTGGTGAAGGTATATCTGTGAAGACTGGGAATGCACTGCCATTAAGCGATGTACCTGTTGGTATCCCTGTACATAATGTAGAATTATATCCCGGAGCTGGGGGAAAGTTTATAAGAACAGCAGGTTCAGCTGCATTTGTTACTGCTCATGAAAAGGGATATGTAACGGTAAAAATGCCGAGTGGCGAAATCAGGAACTTCCTTTCAGGATGCTTTGCAACTATCGGCCAGCTTGGACGTGAAGACTGGAAGCTTATGAATATTGGAAAGGCTGGCAGATCAATGCATATGGGCAGGCGTCCAAAAACGCGAGGTAAGGCACGCTCAGGACAGCATCCTCATGGTGGATCTTACAGCCGCAGGGTGGGGCGGAATCCTGTCGACCAATGGGGAAATCTGGCAAAAGGAAAGAAAACAAGAAGAAGAAAACACACAGATAAATATATAGTTAAAGACCGGAGGGCAAGATAACATGTCGAGATCATCGAAGAAAGGGCCTTTTACCAACGAGAAACTCATGGTGAAAGTCTTTAAAGTAAAAGACAGTAATGACAGATCGCCTATTAAAACTTGGGCGAGAAACAGCAGTATTACTCCGGATATGGTTGGACTGTTTTTCGATGTTCATAATGGGAAAAAATTTATTCAAGTTTATATTACTGAATCTATGGTAGGCCACAAGCTTGGCGAATTTGCACCTACCAGAACTTTCAGGGCTCATTCTTCTAAGAAGGTTTTGAAGGGTGCAGAAGGAGACGGCGCAAAGAGTCCTAGTCATTAATCATTATGGAAAACAATGTAGTTATAAGCAAATTAAGAGGCGCAAAGATATCAGCACATAAAATGACCCTTGTGGCAAGATTTGCAAAGGGCAAGAAAGCAGAGGATCTTATAAGATATCTGCCGTTTGATCCAAGGAAAGGTGCCGGCCTTGTGTATTCAGCAATAAAGTCAGCCATGAGCAACGCAGAAAACAATAACAAGATGAATAAATCCGATTTGTATGTAAAAGAAATAAAGGTAGGGCCTGCTGAAACATTAAAAAGGGCAAGATTCGGCGCAAAAGGAAGAAGCAGCCAGATTTTGAAAAGAAGATCTAATATTGAAGTGGTTCTGGGTTTGTCTGATAAGGAAGTCGGTGAAAAGGAGAAAACAAAATGAGCAGAAAAGTAAACCCATTTGGCTTCAGGGTTGGTGTTACCAAGGACTGGCGATCCAGATGGTATGCAGAAGGCGATCTTTATGCTGATGCATTAATTGAAGATGACAAAATTAGAAAATATCTTAAACGGGAATTGAGATCGGCGGGTATTGAATCATTGATTATAGAGCGGTCGATAAAATCTGTGAAAGTGATAATTAAAGTTGCAAAGCCGGGAATTGTAATTGGCAGAAAGGGAGTAGGACTTTCTAAACTCAGAGAATATTTGTCGAAGACAACCTCGGCCGAACTTGATTTGCAGATAGAAGAAGTCCAGAAGCCTGAGTCGCAGTCGAATATTATTGCGGATTCAATTGCAATGCAGATAGAAAGAAGAGTCAGTCCGAGAAGAGCTATGAATATTGCTGCCGATAAAGCTCTTGAGGCAGGTGTCAAGGGAATAAAAATTCAGGTAGGTGGTACAGTTTACGGTCCTAATAGTATTGCCGTGGTTCAATCTGTTGCTCGTGGTGCTGTACCGACACAAACTTTACGGGCAGATATTGATTTTTCAAAGTCAACCGCCAGCACCAGAGGCGGGACAATCGGAGTAAAAGTGTGGGTTTATCATGGTGAAATAGGAGAATAAATTATGTTAATGCCAAAGCGGACAAAATACAGAAAAGCAATGCGTGGGAAAAACAGAGGTCTAAGCCAGAGAGGCTTTGATCTCAGCAATGGTGAGTACGGTTTGAAATCTCTTGAGAATGGCATACTAACTGCACGCCAGATAGAATCTGCTAGAAAGGCTATTTCAGGGGGAACAAAAAGAGGGGGTAAAATGTGGATTAGAGTATTTCCATCAAAGCCGATAACAAAAAAGCCTCTTGAGGTGCGAATGGGAAAAGGCAAAGGGGCAGTAGATCACTATTCTGCGCTTATAAAATCCGGAAAGATTTTATTTGAGCTTTCAGGGGTTACTTTTGATGTCGCAAAAGATTCCTTCACCAAGGCAGCAACCAAGCTTCCCTTGAAGACAAAATTTATTTATAACGAAGAATAAAATGGATAAAATAGACGACCTTAGAAAACAAAATGCAGATAAGCTTAGATTAGAACTCGAGTCTTCAAGAAAGGAATTTGTAGAAAGCAGATTTTCGGTATTGTCAGGAAAAGGAAAAAACACAAGCATTTTGAAAAAACTTAAAAAGAATATTGCACGAATTAAAACAGTATTAAATGAAAAGGAGGTTATAGATGAGCAAAAGACTTCTTAGTGGTGTTATAGCATCCATAATACAGCCTGTGACTGCAGTGGTTGAAGTCAAAAGTGCTAAGGTGCACAAAAAGTATGGGAAACGCTATAGGTCGACCAAGAAATATATGGCTGACATTAGGGATAATAAAGTTAATGTCGGTGATAGAGTTCTTATTGAGGAGCACTCTCCAATAAGCAGAACGAAAAAGTGGATTGTGAAGTCTAATGAGAAGACGAGCAATAGTGATTCAAAAGGTTTAGATAAATAATATGTTGCAAATAGGTAGTCTTATTAAATGTGCAGATAACTCGGGTGCGAGGTCTTTGAATATTTTTAATATTCCCGGGTTTTCCAGACGGCGTTTTGTCAGTATTGGAGATATTGTTGTCTGCTCTGTTAACGGAACAACTGGAATAGGCACTGCTGTAGCCGACCACGAAGTTGTTAGTGCGGTGATAGTAAGATGCAGAAAGGAAATCCGTAGAAAAGACGGGAGCTATATACGATTTGATGATAACGCGGGAGTTATTATAGATAAGGCTAAGGTTCCGAGAGCCACAAGGGTTTTCGGCCCTGTAGCAAGGGAATTAAGGGAGCTTGGCTACAATAAAATAGTTTCTCTTGCACCAGAGGTCTGGTAGCACATCAATTATGAAGATACAAAAAGGCGACAAGGTAAAAATACTAAGCGGGAAGTACAAAGGAAAGGACTCTGTTATCGAAAAAGTGCTTCCTAAGCTGCACAGGGTTGTAGCAGAAAATGTGAATATGGTTTCAAAACATGTAAAGCCTTCTAGTAAAACCAAAGGTGGAATTGTAAAACTTCCTAAATCTATTCATGTTTCAACGGTTATGCTAATATGTCCCAAGTGTTCTAAGCCTGTCAGAATAGGCTATAGGGTAATTGACGGCAAAAAGTATCGCGTATGCAGATCATGCAAAGAGGTAATCAAAAAATGAGCATAAAGGATGATTTCTACAATAAAATAATCAATGATTTGAAGAAGGAGCTGAAAGTATCGAGCAAAATGGCGGTTCCAACAGTAAAGAAAATTGTTGTAAATGTGGGAGTAGGCAAGAATCGTGAAAACAAGAAATTTATGGAGGAAGTTGTGGGCGACATAAAGGCAATAACCGGGCAAAAACCGTCAGCAAGAAGAGCGAAAAAGTCTATTTCAAATTTTAAGCTTAGAAAAGGCCAGCTAACCGGGTATACAGTAACCCTAAGGGGCAGAAGAATGTGGGATTTTTATGAGAAGCTTGTTAAAATAGTCTTTCCAAGAGTAAAAGATTTTAGAGGCCTGAAGAAAGATTCATTTGACGGGAGCGGAAATTATTCTATTGGGGTTAATGATCACACGGTTTTTCCTGAAATTGATCCCAACAGTATAACTTACGCAAAGACATTAGAGATAACAATTAATACATCAGCGAATGATAATAACAGCGGTTTTAAACTATTAAGTGCACTTGAAATGCCTTTTAGAAAGTAAATATAAAATATGGCAAAAAAGTCGATTCTAGAAAAATGGAAAAAGAGTAAAAAATACAAAGTCAGAGAATATAATAGATGCCACCGCTGCGGAAGACCAAGTGGCTATATGCGAAAATTCAAGATATGTCGTATTTGTTTCAGGGAGCTGGCTCATGAGGGGAATTTGCCCGGCGTGAGAAAAGCGAGCTGGTAGATTATTATGCTGAGTGATCCGATAGCAGACATGATTACACGAATAAGAAATGCGCAAAGCCGGCAGAAGGATACTGTTGAAATTATGTATTCAAAAGAAAATGTGGGCATTGCAAAGGTTTTAGCAGAAAGCAAATATATTGCAGAAGTAAAAGTGTATAAACCGGAAGGAAAGGCTTATAAAAAGATTTCTGTGAAACTTAGGTATGACAAGAACGGATCGCCAAGAATCAGCATGATAGCAAGGATATCACGCCCAGGGTTGAGAAAATATGTAAAATCAACGGGTATAAAATCTGTTTTGGGAGGAATCGGCATATCGATTATGACAACCTCCCAGGGCATTATGTCCGACCGCGAAGCAAGAAAAAGAAAACTTGGAGGAGAATTAATTTGTTCTGTTTATTGAAAATGAGCAAGATAGGAAGAATTCCGGTACAAATTCCAGAAAACGTCAGAGCTGATATCAAAGAAGACGTTATTGTTATTGAAGGTCCTAAGGGAAGTGTATCAGTAGATATGCAATCGAATATTAAGGTTTTAATAGAAGCCGGCGAAATAAGGGCAGAGTGCTCGAAAACAGATGATCCTCAAATAAGTGCCAAATGGGGGCTCGTCAGATCGCTTATTTTTAATGCGGTTGCAGGTGTTTCTGAAGGGTTTTCAAAAGAACTTGAGCTTATCGGAGTTGGATACCGCGCTGAGAAATTAGGCAATGGATTAAGATTGTTCGTAGGATATTCTCATCCAGTTGATATTTCAGCTCCAGATGGCATAACATTTGAAATAGAAGGGAACACTAATATAAAAGTTTTGGGAATTGATAAACAGAAGGTCGGCCAGATTGCAGCTGATATAAGGGATGTAAGAAAACCCGAGCCGTATAAGGGCAAAGGAATTAAGTATAAAGATGAAATAGTTAAGCGAAAACAGGGCAAGGTGGCAAAAGCCGCAGCAGCCTAAATAAATTATAATGAATAAGTACAGTGTTCATAAAAGTGCAAAATTAAGAAGGATTATCAAGGCTAAAAGCAAACTTACAGGAGAAAGCACCAAGCCTAGAATTTGTGTTTTCAGGTCTAATAAAAATGTTTATGTGCAGGCAATCGATGATGAATCCCAAAAGACTATTACAGCTTTTTCATCTTTGAATCTTGACCAAAAGGTTAAGCATAAAAAAAATATAAAAGTGGCTGGTGTAGTTGCTGAAGAATTCAGCAAAAGGTTGAAGGATAAGGGAATAAAGAAAGCTGTGTTTGATAGAAGATGGTATAAGTATCATGGTATTGTTAAAACTATCGCCGAAGGCCTTCGCGCTGGGGGGTTAAAGATTTAATTATGGAAGAAAATAAAAAAGGCAGAAAATCGAATAAGGCAGAAAGAGATGATAGGATCAACAGTCTTTATGAAGAAAGGGTCTTAAAAATCCGCCGTGTATCAGCAAAAAGAGCCGGTGGTTCTTCATTGCATTTTTCCGCCCTGTGCGCGGTAGGCGACCATGCAGGCCAAGTCGGTGTTGCTGTTGCAAAATCAAAAGAAAATATCAATGCCATAAAAAAGTCTAAGGCAAAGGCAAAAAAGAATATGTTCAGTGTCCAGATTACAGAAGGCGGAAGTATCCCCCACGAAATAAGGGTAAAAAACGGTGCTTCAATTTTATTTATGAAGCCGGCACCCCAGGGATCAGGAATTATTGCAGGGGGAAGCGTCAGACAGGTGCTAGATCTTGCCGGGTACAAAAATATCTCCGCGAAAATAATCGGGAGCAGCAATCAGGTTAATAATGCGTATGTTGTTGTTATGGCTCTGAAAGCAATTTCGAAGCTCAACGGAGGTGCTCAGAAACCAGAGGGTATTTAAACACTATTATGGAAGAGATTTTATCAAGGCTGACAAAATTAAAAGGAACAAAACGACCAGCTAAAAGAGCCGGTCGCGGGTACGGTTCCGGCAAAGGTGGCCATACCACTGGAAGGGGGGCAAAAGGGCAGAAATCCAGGGCAAAAATCCCATTGTGGTTTGAAGGCGGGCAGACTCCTTTGGTAAGAAAAACCCCTTATATAAAAGGGTTTACCAATTATACCCATGCTGACGTATATCCACTTAATCTCGATAGAATTTCGAAATTGTTTTCTGATCAGAGTAAAATAAATCCGGACTTGCTTTTTAAAAGCGGAATTTTGAAAAAAGGAAAATATGACCGAGTTAAAATTCTCGGACGCGGTAAATTGACAAAGAAAATCAAGTTTGAGGGATTTGTGTATTCAGACTTAGCGAAAAAGAAAATAGAAAGATCGGGTGGAACCGCCAATTAATTATAATCAGATAAATGATAGATTACCTTGCCAAAGCAGTTAAAATCCCTCAAATAAGAAACAGGATAATATTTACGCTTTCTATACTGGCTTTATATCGGTTTTTGTCATTTATTCCAGTCCCCAATATTAACACGCAGACACTTAAGCTTTTTTTTGAATCAAGCCAGGTTCTTAATATTTTAAATATCTTTACTGGAGGAGGATTAAAAAACTTTTCTATTATAGCCCTCGGAGTCGGTCCATATATAAGCGCTTCAATCGTAATTCAGCTTATGACTATGGTTTTTCCAAAGCTGGAGGAACTATCGAAAGAGGGAACTGCTGGAAGACAGAAAATCAACCAATATACTCAGCTTCTCACCCTTCCGCTTGCGATAATACAGGCATTCAGTGTTTATGCCCTTCTAAACAGCCAGCAGTTTCAGGGCATAAGCCTTCTAGGAGATTTAGGACCGGTTGATTTAACCACTTTGGTTTTAATAATGACATCAGGGACATTTCTCCTTATGTGGCTTGGCGAGCAGATTTCAGAACGCGGGGTCGGGAACGGCATGTCTGTAATAATATTTGCCGGAATTCTTGCCGGGCTCCCTTCCGCGTTGACAGGGACTGCAGCTGTAGTTGACATAAATCAGATTTTCAGTCTTTTGCTTTTCATCGGTATTGCTGTAGCAGTTATCGCCGGCGTTGTCTATATTAATGAGTCTTTCCGTAAAATAGAGATAATGTACTCTTCGAAAGTCAGAGGAGGAAAATCCTTTGGCGGTGGCGAAAGTTTTATCCCGATAAAAATCAATCAGGCAGGAGTTATTCCAATAATTTTTGCAGTATCCCTTGTACTTATCCCAAATGCTGCCGGGCCTTATCTTGAGAGGGTTCCAAATTCTGCGGTTTCAGGTATCGGCTTTTGGATGACCAGTCATTTTGCTCCATCATCCTTTTTATATAACGTTCTTTATTTTGTTCTGGTTTTTGTTTTCACATATTTCTATACTTCGGTGACGTTTAATCCTGAAAAAGTATCTGATGACATAAGAAGAAGCGGTGGATTTATTACTGGAATAAGACCAGGAAAATCTACCGTCGAACACCTGAAATATATTATATCCAGGCTTACACTTGCAGGAGGAGTTTTTTTGGGGCTTATTGCTGTTTTGCCTTCAGTTGTTCAGGGATTAACCAACGTAAACAGCCTTGCAATTGGGGGAACTGGACTTTTGATTGTCGTGTCGGTAATATTGGAGACAGTAAAGCAGATCCAGTCGCAGGTTGTAACGCGCGAGTACGAGAGTTTTTCTAGGTAGACCGGATCTGATTTCACAGCAGACAGGTTAATTTTAGTTAAATAAAAATATGTTTGACCAGCTAAGCAAAGCAAAAGATCTTTTTGAGCTGAAAAGAAAAGCGGATGCGATGAAAAAAGAGGTAGAAGCCATTTCAGTTTCAGTTGATTACAAAAATTACCGTATTAAAATGAGAGGAGACCAGCGCGTTGAATCAATAGAAGAAAACGGCGAGTCACGGGATGATTTAGTTGAGCTTTTTAATAAGGCGGTCAAAGACTCGCAGAAGAAGGTATCTAAAAGAATGCGTGGCAGAATAGGTGATTTTGGATTGCCAGGATTATGAGCAGTATAAAAACTTTTATCCTTGTATTGGGGCCTCAGGGGTCCGGTAAGTCTACACAAGCCAAACTTTTAGCGGAGTATCTTGATTATAAGTATGTTTCAACTGGTGATTTGTTCCGCGAAAAGCTGAAAGAAAATGACAGCCTTTCGCAGGAAATAAAAAGCTTTGTGGATAACGGGAAATTGGTGCCCGATGATATTGTAGAAAAAATGTTGTTTTTGCATTTTGACGACGAATCGGCAGGATACATACTGGACGGATACCCAAGAAATCTAAATCAGCTTAATCACTTTGTTTCTTTTTTGGATGAAAAGAGCTGGGTGCTGTTAAAAGCCTTTTTTGTTAATGTGGGCGAGCCGGAGTGTGTAAAAAGGCTGAATTTGAGGGCATCGATTGAAAAGCGTGCAGATGAAACGGAATCTGTAATAAGGGAAAGACTAAGGCTGTACCACGAAGAAACTTCTCCTTTGCTTGAAGAATATACTAAGCTGGGAATTCTTAAAACTATTGACGGTGAAAGGTCTATCGAGGAAATACAATCTGACATACGAAGTTTTTTTGGAAATCCTTTTTAAAAATGATCCTATTGAAATCAGCTTCTAAGATTAACACTATGCGTGATGGCGGGCGCATCTCTGCAGGTATTTTGGATTATGCACTCCAATTATGCGAGCCTGGCATTTCGACACTTGAGATAAATAATCTTGTTGAGAGAAAAATGCATAAATCCGAAGTTAAACCGTGGTTTCATGAGGTGAATAATTATCCTTATGCGTTGTGTATTTCGGTAAATGAAGTCTGGATTCATGGACAGCCGTCCAAAAAGAAGCTTAAATCCGGAGACATAGTATCCATAGATGCCGGAATAAAGTATAAAGGGTTTTACCTGGATAACTGCTGGACTATATCCGTGGGAGGATCCGAGAAAGATAAGGATATAAAAAGCTCATTTGATCACAAAGATCCCGAAGTAACGGCGTTTTTGAAAACTGGACCGAGGGCTCTTGACCGTGCCATAAGCAGGTTTATCAGTGGAAATTACCTTAAAGATATTTCAGCCGCAATACAAAAAACTGTCGAAAAAGGCGGATACTCAGTAATCAGGGAATTTGGAGGGCACGGAATCGGAAAGAAAAGCCACGAACCTCCTTTTATTCCGTGTTATATGGATCCCAATCTTGATATTCCGCTCAAAACAGGTATGGTTTTTGCTGTAGAAGTCATGTATGCTATGGGCAGTCCTGATATTGAGGTTTTGCTGAATGACTGGGATGTTGCATCAAAGGATAAAAAGCTGACAGCCATGTTTGAGCATACAGTTGCTTTAACAGAAAACGGCCCTGAAATATTGACCAAATAGGCATGTATGCTAAAATATTGCAGTCATAGCCAATTATTGACAAACTGAATTCCCCCTTGGGGAAATTTTTATGACACAAAAGGATTTTGAGGAGAAAATGGGAACTGTTCTTGAAGCCTTGCCCGACGGAAAATTTAAGATCTCAATAGATGACGAAGAGCGCGAGGTTGTCGGGTATCTTTCCGGCAAAATGAGGCGTTTTAAAATATGGATTCTTCCCGGAGATAAAGTCAAAATAGAATTCAGCAGATATGACGACAAGAACGGTAGAATAACCTACCGGTTCAAGTGAATTGTTAAGTGTAGTATGAAAGTAAGATCAAGCGTAAAGACAATGTGCAGAAGCTGTAAAGTGGTTAGAAGAAAGGGCAAAGTATACGTTATTTGCAGTGCTAATGCCAAGCACAAGCAGAGACAAGGATAAATATGCCGAGAATATCAGGAGTAGACATACCTGAAAATAAAAGAATCGTGATAGCTTTAACCTATATTTACGGAATAGGAAGCACCTTGTCAAAAAAGGTACTCAAGAGGGCAGGGATAGACGAAAATTTGAGAGCAAAGGAACTTACTGAGGATCAGATAGCCTCTGTAAGAAATGCAATAGAAAAGTCCAACTTGATGATAGAAGGCGAGCTAAGACGTGTAGTGGGACAGAATATAAAACGCTACAAAGACATTCAGTGCTACCGGGGCTTGAGGCATTTGAAAAACCTTCCTGTGAGGGGGCAGAAAACCCAGAAAAACGCAAGGACAAAAAGGGGAAAAAGAATGGCAATCGGTGGCGCAAATCCAAGAGCGTCCGCTAAAACCTAGTTAATAATATGGCAAAATCAACAGAAACTAAAAAAACTGTAAAAAAGAAAGAGAGAATTATACGCCCCGTCGGGAATGCGTATGTTTTCTCCGGCTACAATAATACGATAGTTACTGTAACAGATCTCGAAGGCGCCACTGTATGCTGGGGTTCTTCGGGAAATAGCGGGTTTAAGGGATCAAAGAAATCAACCCCATATGCAGCATCAGTAGTAGGTGAGAATACGGCCAAAACTGCTATAAGCAAAGGAGTTAAAGAAGTCACGGCATATATTAAAGGAATAGGAAACGGGAAATCCCAGTGCGTTAAAGCCTTAAGATCAGGAGGTCTTGTGATTACCAAAATAGTAGATATTACGCCGGTTCCTCATAACGGGTGCCGTCCAAGAAAAAGGAGAAGAGTATAATGGCCAAATATACTGGAGCAAAATGCAGGCTTTGCCGCAGAGAGGGCGAAAAGCTGTTTTTAAAAGGAAGTAGATGCTATTCTGAAAAATGCTCTATCACAAAAAGAAATCAAGTCCCAGGGCAGCATGGCAAGACTGGGTTTGGGTTTGCTTCAGATTACAGCAAGCATCTCAGAGAGAAACAGAAAACAAAAAGAATTTACGGTTTGCTTGAGGCGCAATTCAGGAGATATTTTCAAAAGGCATCCAAGGTCAAAGGAGTTACCGGCCAGGTGCTGCTGCAGATGCTTGAGACAAGGCTCGATAGTGCATTAAATAGAGCTGGGGCTGCTTCTTCGATGTCAATGGCAAGACAGATGGTCAGGCAGAATAAAATCAGGGTTAACGATAGTCCTGTAAATATTCCTTCTTACCAGCTTTCTGCAGGTGATGTTATTACGGTTGAAGACATAAAGTCAAAAACTTCTGAAGATGGAAAGCTTCCTGAATGGCTTGGATGGGATGCAAAAACTAAAGGAATTAAAATAGAAAGACTCCCCGAGAGGGATGAAATCAGCTACGATATCAATGAACAGCTTATAGTTGAGTTTTATTCACGCTAAGACGGATAATTTCGATTCTCCGGCTTGCGTACAAAAAGAAAAAATGCTAAATACACCAAAAGTAAATCTTAAGGTAGTAAGCAAGGATAATGCAGGAGGAGTTTTTGAAATAACTCCGTTAATTAAAGGGTTCGGCCACACGATTGGAAGTGCCCTTCGAAGAACCTTGTACTCAGCAACCGAAGGGGCGGCGATTACTAGAGTCTCTATAGACGGTGTGACTCACCAATTTTCAACAATAGAAGGGGTTAAAGACGACATTTTGCAGATTCTTCTGAACTTGAAGAGGATTAGATTTAAGAAATCAGTAAAAGAGGATGTTGTTCTTGAGCTTGATGCTAAAGGATCTTGTGATGTAAAAGCAGGGGATATTGAGGCTGCTGCAGGTGTAGAAATCATAAACAAGGATCTTGTTATAACTTCACTTGCATCTAAAAAGACACTGAAAGCAAAGCTTACTGTAACAAGCGGTTTCGGGTACAAACCGGCTGATGAGTCAGCTTCTGTCCCGCACGGGGTTTTGCTTCTAGATGCGAACTATTCTCCTATTGTTAATGTTGTAACTGCTGTGGACACAACTCGTGTAGGAGATGATCCAAATTACGATAAGCTTGCTATTACAGTCACTACTGATGGCACAATAGACGCTGAGGACGCTATCCGAGAAGCCGCGTCTAAGCTTAAAGAGTTTTTCTATAAGATTCAAACTGGAAGGGATTATACTGCAGAAGAAGAAAAGCTTCTTGAGGATTCAAATGCCGAAGAGGATTCTACTCCAAAGATTCCGGTTGATGAGGTTGCATTAGAAGAGCTTCATCTGCCGACCAGAACAATAAATGCGTTAAGAAAGGCTGGCATAAAGACTCTTGGTGATCTGGCTGATAGAACAGAGGATGAGCTTTTAAGGGTTAGAAACCTTGGGGAAAAGTCTATACGTGAAATTATCTCTCTTTTAGAAAAGGAAGGATTAAGATAGTTTTTTGAATTAATGAGACACAGAGTAAAAGGCAAGAAGTTTAGTAGAAATACTGGATCGAGAAAGGCTTTGTTGCAGGGGCTTATTGTGAGTCTTTTTGACAAGGAGTCTATCGAAACAAGTCTTGCAAGAGCAAAGTATATGCGTCCTGAAGCCGAAAAAATGATAACAATGGCACGCAGGGGAGATCTTGCAAGTCGCAGGATTTTGATTAGCCGGCTTCAAAACCGCGATGTTGTACATAAATTGATTGATGATATAGGTGTTAGATTTAAAGGG
This sequence comes from candidate division WWE3 bacterium RIFCSPLOWO2_01_FULL_39_13, assembly GCA_001772665.1. GTDB lineage: Bacteria > Patescibacteriota > WWE3 > 2-01-FULL-39-13 > 2-01-FULL-39-13 > 2-01-FULL-39-13. Next base: position 41,434 of record MEVH01000005.1, on the reverse strand, counting down.
CGTCCGGGTGGATATACAAGGATTCAAAGAACTAGGGTTAGAAAGGGAGATGTTACCGAAATGGCTCAGATTTCGCTAATTGAAAGGCCTGTTCAAAAATCGGGAGGAAAAAAGATGCCTGTAAATAAAAAAGCGGTTGGTGCAAAAAATCAAAGCGAAACAAAAGCACCTGAAAAAACCACAAGTGAGAAAAAGTCAAAGGTTAAAAAATGAAAAGCCATTCTACGACAAAAAAAGAACTAAAGATTGGATGGCACCATATAGATGCAGATGGAAAAGTGCTTGGCAGAATTTCAACTGATATTGTAGAAAAGCTTATGGGAAAAGATAAAGTAAATTTTGTCGGGTATATAAACTGTGGCGATAAGGTTGTTGTTACAAACGCCAAGAAAGTTGTTCTCACAGGGGCAAAAGAGGATAAAAAGATTTACCGCACACACACGGGTCGTGTCGGCAGCTTAAAAGAGCTGACTGCCCGCCAGGTGAGGGCGAAAAATGCTCCGAGAATGATTTTTACTGCGGTTAAGGGTATGCTTCCTAAGAACCGGTTGAGAAAGGTTAGGCTTGCGAATTTATATATTTACGGTGGGGAAGAGAATCCTCATCAGAATCAGAGTAATTTGAAAAAAGATGCCTAAGAAATTAAGTGGAAAAAACAAGTTTTTTGCAGGACTGGGGCGAAGGAAAACTGCTTCTGCCAGAGTTTGGCTTTATGATAAAAAGGGAGAAATTTTTGTAAACGATATGCCGATTAAGGAGTATTTTTCTCAAAGAGAGCAGATATTGACTTGGGTTAGGCCTTTTCATGCGATAGGTGTTTCTCATCCTCCTTCAAAGTTTTCTGGGACTATCAAGGTTGCCGGCGGAGGAAAAAATGGGCAGGTTATTGCTGTTCAGCTTGGGATTGCAAGGGCTCTTTTGAAGTATGATGAATCATTAAAGCCTCTATTAAAAACCGGCGGATTTTTGACCCGCGATTCAAGAGAAGTTGAAAGAAAGAAGCCGTTCTTGCAGAAAGCCCGCAAAAGGCCTCAGTATTCGAAGAGGTAAAATTCTCCAAATCATCTGGCTTATGGGATATAATACCTGCGTGAAACAGGCTACATTGTGTTTTCGGGGTGTGGCGCAGTTGGCTAGCGCGCCAGTATGGGGTACTGGAGGTCCCCGGTTCGAGTCCGGGCACCCCGACCAGAAGAAAAATCAAAAGGATTCGTGTGTTTGGGGTGTATAGTTTAATGACTTAGTAAAATGGAAACGTGAATCATATTTTAAACATAATCAAAGATTCAAATTATAGCTTCTCGTTATTTGACCAGGCGTTTGTTGAAGAGCTAGAACGAAAGATTACAATTAAAGATGGCGGGCCGTATGTTGTTTGTGTTATCCGCGGCAAAGAAATCGTTTTAAAACCAGAGGAAGTTGTCCGACAGCTTTACTTGACGAAATTAATCAATGAATATGGCTATCTAAAGAAAAGAATTGCGCTTGAGTATCCGATTCAGTTCGGGAGTAGCATGGGTACAAAAGCGGCGGATATTGTTATTTTTGATAAAGATGATCTTACGGTTCCTTACATTATCGTTGAAGTCAAAAAGCCAAAACTTCAAGATGGTAAGGATCAACTCCGCTCTTATACTAATGCTACCGGCGCGCCAATTGCCGTTTGGACTAATGGCGGGCAAATTTCATACTACAATCGGAGAGACCCAAATTATTTTGAAGATATCACTGATATTCCTAAAGCCGACCAGACACTTGAGGATATTTTAAAAGAAAGGTTTACCCTCAAGAATTTAATTCTTAAAGATAGAATTCCGAATGAAGGGAAATCACTCAAAAGTATTATCCAAGAAATGGAAGACGAGGTTTTGGCAAATGCTGGCGTGGATGTTTTTGAGGAAGTTTTTAAACTTATTTTCACAAAACTTTATGACGAGTACAAGAGTGCTAAAGATAAAGGGATTATCAACTACTTTTTAGAGCAGGCGAAATTTCCAATGAGGGTGGCCGAGCCCCAACATCGCTTGTATGAAAAAGAGAAAGATCCGTTTGATGCTTTGAAAGAGGAAATCGGGCAGATTGACGATTCGTCTTTCCGGGTTTTAGAATTTCGTAACACTGGTCAATCCGAAGGAGAACTTAAAAAGAAAATTCAGAAACTTTTTAATGAAGCTAAAACTATATGGTCTGGAGTTTTTGATGAAGGGAGTCAAATTCAGCTTTCACCTTCTCACCTTTCTATCTGTATTTCCGGTCTGCAGAATATAAAACTTTTCAATTCTAATTTGCAAATTATAGACGAAGCTTTTGAATACTTGGTCAATAAATCAGCAAAAGGCGAAAAAGGCCAATATTTTACGCCTCGTCATGTAATTGATATGTGCGTAAAAATGCTTAACCCTAAAGCAGGCGAGTATATGATTGATACTGCATCTGGTTCATGCGGTTTCCCAGTACATACAATATTTAAAATCACCGGACATTTGTTTCGAAACACCGATATTTCCGACGAAGAAAAAGAAAATGTACTTAAAGTGTTTGGGATTGATTTTGACGAAAAAGTTGTGCGCGTAGCCCGCACCCTAAACCTGATTGCAGGAGACGGAAATACTAATGTTTTGCATCTCAACAATCTTGATTACGACCGATGGAATGAAAGTATTGGCAATCGCGAATGGCTGGAAATATATGGAGCAGGACTAAAACGCCTTGAAGCACTGCAAAAAGATAAAAGTTCATATAAAGAATTTAATTTTGATATTCTTATGGCAAATCCGCCGTTCGCCGGAGATATTAAAGAATCCCGCATAATCCACAAATATGATCTAGGCTTCAACGAAAAAGGCAAACCAAAGTCCAAGGTGGGTCGGGATATCTTATTTATTGAAAGAAATCTAAATTTCTTAAAGCCGGGTGGAAGAATGGCGGTAGTTTTACCACAAGGCCGTTTTAACAATTCTTCTGATAACTATATTCGCAGATATGTTTTAGAAAAGGCAAGAATTTTAGCGGTTGTTGGGCTTCATGTAAATACTTTCAAACCGCACACCGGTACCAAAACTAGCGTGCTTTTTGTACAGAAATGGAATGATGACCCGAAAGCAGGTCCGCTTTGTCTGAAAGTGGAAGATTACCCGATTTTCTTTGCGGTATCTGAAAAATCAGGTAAAGACAATTCTGGTGAGTATATATCCCTCAAAAACGGCAATGGCCAGCCAAGACTTGATAAGAATAGTCACATAATTATCGATCACGACTTGCACAATCACGACGGCGAATTGCCAAACGGCGTAGCGGAAAAGTTTATTGAATGGGCGAAAGGTGAGAAATTAAGTTTTTGGAAATAATTTTATGAAGAAGAGACAACGGTCACAAATAATAATGTATCAGGTCTCTGGCGACGAACAAAAAATTCGTGTCAGAATCGAAGATGAGAATGTTTGGCTCGATCAAAAACTAATTGCCGATCTCTTCGCGGTAAGTGTGCCTACGGTGAATGAACACATAAAAAATATATTTAGTGATGGAGAATTGGAGAAAGGTGCAACTATTAGGAAATTCCGAATAGTTCAAAAAGAGGGTAATAGGGCAATTTCTAGGAAGATTGAGCACTATAATCTTGATATAATTTTGGCCGTCGGCTATCGGGTTCGTTCTGATAGAGGAACGCAGTTTCGCAAGTGGGCGACAGAAAGATTACGTGAATATTTGATTAAGGGGTTCACTATGGATGATGAGCGACTAAAGCAGGGCGGAGGTAGAGAGCGTTACTTTCAGGAGTTGTTGCAACGGATACGGGATATCAGAAGTAGTGAGCGGATGTTTTATCAAAAAGTAACGGATATTTATGCGACAAGCATTGACTATAAAGGTGATGCAGAACTGACACAAAAATTTTTCGCCACTGTACAAAATAAAATGCATTATGCTGTGCACGCACATACGGCGGCTGAAATTATTTCAGAGCGGGCAGACAGTAAAAGACCTTTGATGGGGCTTACCAGTTTTAAGGGCGGTTATATTACCACTAATGACATTGTTGTTGCAAAAAATTATTTAACTGAGTCGGAAATAAACGAGTTGAGTCTTATCGTCTCGCTTTATATTGATTTCGCGGAACTGCAGGCCGCAGGGGGACGTTTGATGAAAATGCAGGATTGGATTAAAAAGTTGGATGAGTTTTTGGTCATTTCGGAAAAGAAACTTTTGCATTCGGCTGGCAAAATAAGCGCAAAACAGGCGGAAAATATGGCATTGAAAGAATATGAAAAATATCGCCGAGAACAAGATGTAAACTACATTTCCGATTTTGACCGGGAAGTGAAAAAGATTATGAAGACGGAAAAAGTTAATAAGAAAAAATGACTATGCAAATTTTAAATCCAAAATCATTGCACAACCACGACGGCGAATTGCCGAACGGCGTAGCGGAAAAGTTTATTGAATGGGCAAAATCAGAACATTTATCTTTTTGGAGATAGACTATGGATAAAAATTTAGGTGTAACTAATCAAAAAAGTGATCTACTGGCTGTCATATTGTCCTTTTCGGCAGGAGTAATACAATTACTGCTTTTTGTATTAGGTACCGCAAGTCAGATCACTAACTGGAACAATTTTTTCGCAAAAGCTGACCTCGTACCACTATCAGTATTGCTAAGTATGATTATTGCACTAACTCTAGTTGGCATATTTTCTTATCATCAGAAGAATAAGGATTTCGTTCCCAACCAAAGCACATTTAAACCTATATTGTGGATAAAATCCATTTTATTTGAAAAAACATCACAATCATACCCACTATCAAAGAAGGTAGAAAAGACAATTTTAAACATATCATTGCTTGCTTTGTTCTTTTTCTGCTACTTATTTGTTGCCTCAACCATTAGTTATCTGAATAAAGAAAGCTATTTTCTGGTCGGTTCCTCATCGGCAGATTTTGTACAAATAATCAGTTTCATGGTCTTGTGGATTGTTTCTACTTTTATTCTTTTCGTCTGGATTAGTAATGAAATTGAAAAATCTAGGCAATATAAACCTAATGAATTTGTGCCCAATTTTATTAGAACATTGCAAAATCAAGGGTACATCAACATTACAATCAGTGATGATATTCAACTTCAGGATGGTAACCACTTAGTGAAAGTCGAAATTCAAGGTCAACCTCATTTTTTTATTACGCAATTTGATGGTACAAGGATAGTTCGCACTATCTCAGAAGATGACTTCAAAAACTTCTTTGTTCAAAGTAACCAATCTTAACAATAAATATGCAATATTCAGTTGTAAATTATAAATCGGTAAAAGAAAATTCTGACTTTAGGATTGATGCCGATTATTACCACCCAGTTTATTTACGGGAGGATTATTTAGTCTCTAAGTTTCAAAATGTTCCACTTGGCGAATTTACTTTTATTACTGATGGTCAACATGGTTATCATGAAGTTGATGAAGACTCGCCAATTTCTCACTTAACTGCAAAAAATGCAAAAAATTGGTTTGCCGACACAGATAGCGCTGATAGATTAGCAAAATGGGTTGACGACAAGAACAAACGATCATCCCTAAAAGAAAATGATTTGATTTTGTCTACAAGAGGCACGGTTGGTTTTTGCGCTTTAGTTTTTCAAGATGTTTTACCCGCAAATATCGATCAAGACATAGCAAGAATTGCGATAAACGAAAAATTATTTTTACCAGAATTTATTTTGGCTTATTTCAATAGTCAGTTTGGTCAAGACTGGATTAAAAGAAACATTTCTGGAATGGTACAACAAGGATTATCTCTACAGAAAGTACGAACAGCGC
>MEVH01000005.1:27182-35609 GCA_001772665.1 candidate division WWE3 bacterium RIFCSPLOWO2_01_FULL_39_13 | reverse complement strand
CCCTCTACTCCCAAGCCGGACAATTGCTCCATTCCGAACTCGGACTTTTGGGCTGGAAACCAAAGCACGAACTGGCTTTTGTTAAAAATTTTTCCGACACCAAAAGATCAGATCGTTTTGACGCGGAATATTTTCAATCCAAATACGAGGAAATTGTTGACGCGGTGAAAAAATACAAAGGCGGTTTTGATGAACTGGGAAATTTGGTAAAAGTTAAAGACAAAAATTTTACGCCAAAAGACGATGAGCAATACAAATACATTGAACTTGCTAATATCTCATCAAACGGCGAAATCAACGGCTACACGGAAGATTTTGGAAACGAATTGCCATCGAGGGCACGTCGCAAAGTTCAAAAAGGCGACGTAATAGTTTCATCAATCGAAGGATCGCTTGAAAGCATCGCTTTAATAACGGAAGATTGGAAAAATGCTTTATGCTCTACCGGATTTTTTGCGATAAATTCCGATAAGATAAATTCTGAAACATTGCTTGTTTTACTTAAAACAAAAGTCGGGCAACTTCAACTAAAGAAAAGTTGCAAAGGAACAATCTTAACGGCTATTGGTAAAGACGAATTATCCAAAATCGTTTTGCCAAAAATTGAATCAAAAATCCAAAACCAAATCAAAGAAAAAGTTATTGAAATGTACGAAACAAAGAAACTATCAAAATCCCTACTTGAAATTGCTAAGCGGGGCGTAGAAATGGCGATTGAAAAAAATGAAGTTGAAGCGGAAAAATGGATAAACAGTGAAGTTGAAGAGTTAGGTATAAAATTATGAACCTATTTAAAGATATTGCCTACCGACTTTATGGGAAGCTTGCAGACCACCCCACAGCAAAGAGAATTACCGGAATTTTCTGTTTTGCTTGCCTGGGTTCGGTGAACAGGTAAAGTAGGTTCGAGCTTCGTTCAGCAATTGCGACCAGTAATTGTCCTAATCGTTAGAAAAACACTGTTGTGTTAAAATTTGCCTATGGAAACTGTTGAACAAACAGATTTCGACGACACTTTTTGTAAATTTATTGGATTTTTTGGAATATATCTTATGGTGGGGGTTCATTCCGAGTTTTTAGATGATTTGATATGATAAACAGCGATATTCAGAAAGCTAGAAAACTTATAGAGAAGAAACCGTATCTTGTGTGGTCGACTCAAAGTTATGATAAGCTGTCGCCTGAGCGGATTCTTGAAAGTGTTATAAGTTATGGTGATTGGGTCGATTTTATAAAACTTACCGAAATATTTGGGATGAAGAAATGTGCTAAATTATTCGAAGTAATATCAGGAAAAAGAAGAAACAATTTAAGGCCGAAGACACAAAATTACTTTTCGAGGTATTTTAGAAAATATGCATAAAGAAGTCCTTTCAGAAAATCAAGTTAAACTTCTGCCTCTGGTTAAATCATTTTCAGACAAGTTTGGTCTTGTAGGTGGAACAGCTGTTGCATTGTATCTGGGTCATAGAAGGTCTATCGACTTTGACTTGTTTACGGGCATGAATGTATACAACGAGAAAATAAGAGCAAAAATTAAAGAAAAATACTCTATTCAATCAACGCTTGTGGAGGAGCGGGAAGAGCTTACTCTTGTAGCAGAAGGTGTAAAGATAACATTTCTGAAATATCCATTCCAGATAAAATACTCAGACCAATTTGAAGATATAATTAGAATTCCAGATCTGTTAACACTTTCTGCGATGAAAGTATATTCTTTAGGAAGAAGAGCCAAGTGGAAGGACTACGTTGATATTTTCTTTATTCTTAAACTCCACTCGCTAGAAGATATTATAAGAAAAACCAGAGAAATATTTGGTGCCGAGTTTAATGAGCGCTTATTTAGAGAGCAACTTTCCTATTTTGATGATATAGACTATTCAGAGCCAATAGAGTATTTAAAAGGCAAAGAAGTTCCTGACGAAGATTTGAAGCGGAGCCTTCAAGAACTAAGTTTGCGATGATCAACCTGAATTTTTCGATTTCCAGCTGACTAGTCCTATATTCTTCGGTCCTTCAAAGTCCAGAACAACTTTTTTACACTTTACATTGTGTTCGTCATAATACTTGGAGATCTCCTTAATAAGTGCATCTCTGCCGAGTTTTTTACTTCGATCCCAAAAGTTGCAGCAGGGAATTAATAATGTGTTTGTGACTAATGCTGATTTTGCAACTTGTCTTGTGGCTTCGTCTGGATGAAGTCCTATCACTAAATCGTAGTATGGGGCGTTTTCAGAACTGAATTCTTCATTCAAATTCGGAACTCCAACTAATGTATATCCTCTTGGATCAATTACGATAGATTCGTAGTTGTACTGCTTGTTGAGAATCCTTGTAAGCATCCCGCGTCCGCCGGCTATGTCTGCGATATATTTGATATTTCTTTTAAATGTTTCAAAAACAAATTCTGCAACTACCTCAAATCTTTTTGGGTCTCCATGAAATCTGTGCCCTTTGTATTTGCCGTGTTTAGTGCTCATATTTTCTTTAGATTCCTGTCAGTAAAGATTACGGTATTTTTTATTTTTCTTTCTTGGTTTTTTGTGTGAAGACTGCTGACTCATCGTGTCTGTATTATACTTCAGCAGACTTTAGCAGTTTTTCAATTTGGGGAAGATGGGTTTTTTGGTAATGTCTTATCTCTATTTTTATGAGTTTCTCAAGTGTTGTTTTTTTGTTTTTCCAAAGAGGTTTGCCCCATAAAGCATCTCTTAAGCTATCATATTCTTCAATTAGCTCTTGGCTTGCCTTTAACCACTCATCGTAAACTTTTTTCCATGAAGTTTTCTTGCGGGCTGCTGTTGATTTTTGGTTAAAATCATCAATTCTTCCCGGTTCGGGAGGGGTTGAGTTACTCCTAATCGCTTTTATTATTTCTATCTGATAATCAGCCCATCCTGTTAAATGTGCAATTAAATCTTTTAAATTCCAATCTCCGGCAAGTTGCACATTCTGCTTATTACTGGTAAGTTTAGAAACTGCATCAATGATGCTTTTTCTGGCTTGTGTAAGGTCGTCCACTAGCTTGTTCATAAATGCATTCTACAGTTCCCTGTCAATTCATTAATCTCATATTTAGGATATATCCGGTTATTTTTATTGAGTTTTAGTGCTTACGACAAAATTGTATTAAAATTATGTAATGGATCATGTTGCAATAGTGAAAAGGGATTAAAATGAAACAATTGTCTAATAATTTCCGGATAAAAATTCTTAATAAACCTTCTATTTTATTAGCTTTTTTATGGGTTTTAATTGTAATTTTTGTGTCCCTGGCTGGATTGGGAGTCCCTCAACGTGGTTCGGAGAATGTGGATGTTAAGGTTGGAGATGAGATCTCCAAGAATATATTAGGAAAAATACTGCCTGCTGAAAATCCCGGTGCAGTTTTTATTGCTGTCGGCGACGTATCTTACTCACGAGAAATTGGCCGAAGGATAAGTGCTCAAGATAGTAATGATTATCCTTTTGAAAATGTTAGGGATATTTTTAAGACTGCTGATATTGTTTTTGCTAACCTGGAGACTCCGATTACAGAGGGCAGGGAGATCAGAGATAACGAAGTGGTTTTCAGATCTGATCCTGGAACAGAAAGCGCACTTAAAAACGCTGGTATTACCATAGTTTCACTGGCTAATAACCACTTGCCCGATTTTGGTACAAAGGGTGTGGAGGATACTCTCAAATATCTGGATGATGCGTCAATACTACATTCCGGGGCTGGTACTGAAACTGATGCGTATGATCCTGTTTACTTTGACTCCGGCGGGATAAGATTTGCGCTTTTGGCATATACAGATCAAAATCTTGTTCCTTCAAGTTATGCAGCGGGGGAGGATCATCCCGGAACAGCAATGATGGGTATTTCTAAAATGTCCGAATCTGTTTTAGAGGCAAAATCGAAAGCGGATATAGTTATTGTTTCTATGCATTCTGGGACAGAATATGTTTATAAATCGACTAAGTTTCAGCAGAGTTTTGCGCATGCAGCAGTAGATTCAGGGGCAGATTTTGTTATCGGCCACCATCCTCATGTAGTACAGGAAATGGAAAAATACAAGGGGAAATATATCTTTTACAGCCTCGGCAATTTCATTTTTGACCAGATGTGGTCGATGGCTACCCGGGAGGGTTTGATGATTAAAGCTTACTTTACAAAAAGTGGAGTTGAAAAGGTTCTCTTGTACCCCGTCCTGATTGAAAATTATTCCCAGCCAAGACTTCTTGAAAGGAAAGAATCACAAAAAGTTATTGAAAGACTCCAAATTCCTCTTAAAGATGAATCAGTAGTCTATTGGGAGGATGAGATTTAAAGTATTTTGGAATTTTCATGTAGAATGTTTGTTTAGAATATGACTATTTATACGCGAACGGGAGATGCAGGCACGACAGGGCTTTTTTCGGGGCAGAAAGTTTCTAAGGATTCTCCGGTTATAGATTTTGCTGGCTCTTTGGATGAACTGAATTCTGTTTTAGGTGTATGCGTTTCGAGTCTTGCTGAAGTAGAAACAGTTGATTTTACACCCGAATGCGAGGTCGTAGAGGACATACAGCGTGATATGTTTGTCGTCGGAGCTTTGGCGTCTGGCGCAAATATGCCCTTTAACCCGGTTTTGGAGGTTAAAAATATTGAAAAAACTATCGATGACTACGAAAAACTGATTCCTCCTTTGAAATCATTTATTCTGCCAGGCGGATCAATTCCGGCAGCCCATCTTCATTATGCAAGAACTCTTGTTAGAAAAGTAGAAAGACAGGCAGTAGGACTAAAAAGCAAGAGCCTGTCAGTATTTCTGCCGTATTTAAACCGTCTTTCGGATCTCCTTTTTGTTATGGCGAGGTATGTGAATAGAAAAATGAAAGTAGAAGAAATAGTTTGGAAGAAATAAGATAAATCAATTTCCTGCTACAATTTAGGATATGTCTGAAAACAGGCTTCTTTTAATGGATACTTTTTTCTTTTTACATCGGAGCTTTCATGCTTATCCTATAGATTTGAAAAATTCTGCGGGAGAGCGGACTAATATACTTTTTGGCTTTGCGCAGTCGCTTCTTGATTCAATAATGGAGCTTTCTCCTACTCATATTGCATGCGGATGGGAAAGCGAAGACCAGCCTTCATTTCGAAAAGTGTTGTTTCCGCAGTATCAGATAACTCGGGTTTCCCTTCCAGATGAAGAAGAGGAAATTTTCGGAGACCAGCTTCCAAAAGTAATCGAACTGATTGAGGCTTTCAATGTACCCAGGCTTATGGTCAACGGGTTTGAAGGAGACGACGTTTTGGGGACTGCTGCTGCACTGGCCTCTAAAGAATCAGAGGTTGTTATCTCCTCAGCTGACCAGGATTTGCTTCAGCTGGTTGGAAGAAATATCCTTGTCTACCGTCCTGCTCGTCCTCCGTATATAAAAAAGCAGCTTTTTGATGAAGAAGAATTTGTAAAAAAGTACGGCTTTAATCCCGTTCAGATGATTGACTATAAAGCTTTAAGAGGAGATCCAAGCGACAATATCCCCGGTGTCAAAGGCATTGGAGATAAAACAGCTAAATCTCTTATTGAAAAGTTTGGATCACTGGAGAATATCTACAGTCATGTGGATGAGGTGGGATCTTCATCGGTAAGAGAAAAGCTTGAAAAGGATCGCGAAAACGCCTTTCTCAGCAAACAGCTTGCAACGATTATTACAAATATTCCAATGGAGTTTAATTTAGATGCCTGCCAGGTGCACGATTTTGAAGTCGAAAAGGTTCGTGAGCTTTTTAAAAGATTTGAATTCAAAAGCCTGATGAAAAGATTGGATCATCTTGAATTAATTGGAAGACCGCGCAGAGAAGAAATGAAAAAATCAAAAGAAAACAAACAGCAAAGTCTGTTTTGAAGATTGCTGAGTACTCCTTTTTTAGATTTTCCTGTCATTGTATAGAACTCTGTGCGTTTTCCCATTATAATATTGGTGTATGAAAAAGGATTTGAAGGTTGCTATTGTCCATGATTATCTCCATGAATACGGCGGTGCCGAGACTTTGGTAAATGCTGTTTGGGAAATTTTTCCTTCGGCAGATATTTATAGCGCGACATATGATCCGGCAGTAATGAAGCGGGTCGGAGCGTTTCAGAGAGCGAAAATTTTTTATCCAAAATGGAAGGATAATATTCCGGGTTCGATAAAAAACTTTGTGCATAAAGTACTGATTGCGAATCTTCCTTTTTATTTTCAAAATCTTAACCTTGAAAAATATGATCTTGTGATTTCATCTAGTGCTCATTTTGCAAAAGGTGTTGTAACGCGTCCTGATCAGCTTCATATCAGCTATATTCATACCCCTCCCAGGTTTTTGTATGGGTATCAAGGGGAAACGAGAAAAAGAGATTTATGGTATTGGAGGATGATTCTTAATCCGCTCGATGCATTTTTGAGGAAGATGGATTACAAATTTGCTCAAAGGCCTGATTTTCTTTTGTGCAACTCGGAAACTGTAAGAAAAAGGATTAAAAAGTTTTACAATCGTGACGCGAAGGTGATTTATCCATTTCCTGAAGTCGGCGGTAACCCTGAAATCAGAGTTGCCCCGAAATCAGGGTTACCCCGAAATCAGGGTTATCCATCGTTTTATCTTGTCGTTTCGCGTCTTGCGGCTTATAAGAATATAGATCTTATTATCAAAACATGCGGAAAAAATAATATACCTTTGAAGGTTGCAGGGACCGGGTCGAGCAGGGAGTATTTGGAGGCGCTTGCCTCAAAATATAAATCTGTACAAATGCTTGGTCTTGTCACTCAAGAAGAAAAATATGAATTGTACAGAAAGTGCAGGGCAATGATCTGCGCTGTTAGAGATGAAGATTTCGGAATGGCCCCGCTTGAGCCGATGATGTTTGGAAAGCCAGTTGTGGCGCTTAAAGAATCGGGTTATTTAGAGACAGTTATCGATGGCAAAACTGGAATTTTCTTTGAAGAGTTAACTGAAGAGTCTCTTTTGCATGCAATCAAAAAGCTTGAAAGGACTTCTTTTAATGAAAATTTCATTAAGTCGCATGTACAAAAGTTCAGCAGAGACAGGTTCAAAAGAGAGTTTAAAGAATTTGTAGACCAGAAATTGAGATCCAAGTATGAGTAAAGGTGAAGCTTATCTTCGCGAGCTTAGAGAAATCCTTTTGTCAAAAAGAGAGGCTGTAAGTAATTTAGAGTTTACTTTAGGAAACTATGATGATGTGGGCAGCTTAATTGGTGCGAAAATACCTACATTAACAACTGAATTTTGCGAGATAGGGATTTACAACAAGAAGGTATACTTTACTTCTATTGTTCATGGCGACTTATTTTCAAAGGAGTTATTTGATTCGATTAAAAACATTAAATCAGTACAGGTATATGGGTTCAAGAATTTCAAAAATACTCTTTACCCCGGGTTTTCTTTCAAGTTGATCAAGGAAGCTCTTAAAAATGAGGAATATGTGCAGGTGCAATTCGATTATGATTATAAGAAGATAATCCCTGTTGATTTATATAAAAAGTATAGGAATTTGATGGAGCTTTTTCTGAAAAATCGGGTTCGGGTTGTGAATCAAATTGAGGTTGATCTGGGAGAATAGCATTTCTTGTATAATAACAATACCTATGGAGGGATGCAGGAGTGGCTTAACTGACAGTCCTGGAAAGACTGTGTTCGCTTTATACGAACCGTGGGTTCGAATCCCACTCCCTCCGCCAGTTAGGAAATGTCTTTGTTGGCTCGCCCGCGGAGTTTATCCGCCGAATTGGCGGAAGGGCTCGCCAGCCGATTTTAAGCGTAAATTGGAATTTTTTATCATAATGGACTTTTGATATTTCTGAGACTTGGATTAGTGACATGTGTATAAATTTGGGTAGTTCTTATATTTTGATGACCCAGAAGCTCCTGAACATACCGTACGTCAACGCCATTCTCTAAAAGATGTGTTGCAAAGCTGTGACGAAGGCTATGAAAAGTAGCATCTTTTTTAATACCACTCTTTTTTAAGGCGTTTTCAAATATTTTCTGAGCTGTTCGCGTTGTTAGCTTTCCCCCGCGTTCACTTTCAAAAACATAAGCGGTTTGATCTTTTGTGGCAATTATCTGCTTTAGGTCGCCTACTAACTTTTCTGACAAAACACTAATACGATCTTTGCGTCCTTTTGATTGCCTGATCTGAATTGTCAATTCTGGTAGACAAACATCTTTAACTTTTAATGCGACGATCTCGCTTACTCGCAGTCCTGAGCTGTATGAAATAGACAATAATAATTTGTGTTTAGTATTCTGCACGGAATTTATTATTTGTTCTATCTCCAGCCTCGATAATATGACAGGCAAACTATTAAGCTTTTTGGCTGAGCGAATCTCAATTTTCGAGGTTGTCCTAATGACTTCATGATAAAAAAACTTGATAGCGCTTAAAAATATATTTC
>MEVH01000005.1:18317-27157 GCA_001772665.1 candidate division WWE3 bacterium RIFCSPLOWO2_01_FULL_39_13 | reverse complement strand
CTCACGTTGTAATAAAAAATTGCGAATATTTTCTTGATTAAGTATTTCTAAGTTGTCTTTCTTAAAGACTAAATATTCTCGCAAGCCATAAAGGTAGCTTTTTACTGTTTTTGGGCTATAATTTCTTATTCTTAGCTCCCGTTCTATTTTGTCTAGTTGTATTTGCATAATTGCTTAAAAATTATTAAAATATAAGTAGTTTATCTAAGTATTGAGTATATTCTGGCTTCGCACAAAATACAATATTCTTTGTATTTGTGAAAACTATTCGTATAATAACGAGTTATATGAAATACTGTCCATTTTTTGAATAAGTAAAATAAGTAAAGAGAATTTTTACATTATGAAACTCACGTCCGAAAACTTCGATAAAGTATCGAACTTCATCAAAACTAACGCCCGAAACTTGGACAAACACTTATATGCTTTCTACTTTGAAAGTGGCTCAGCAGACAAAGTTCTTTTAGAACTCTCGAAATATCAAAATGATGATGGTGGTTTTGGTCATGGTCTCGAACCTGATTTTGTAACCCAATCTTCGTCAGCAATCGCAACTACGGCAGCCATGCAGTACTTAGAGAAGCTCGAAACTCCTAAAGCAAACGCAGTGCTTAAAAAAGCTATGGACTACTTTGCCAACAGTTTTTCAGAGGAACACCAAAGGTGGAGACCAGTTCCAGATGATGTTAACAACTTGCCACATGCTCCTTGGTGGCATATTAATGAAAAATCCGGCATGTGTGCAATAGACCAAAACTGGGACAACCCCACTGTTGAAATCCTCGGGTTCCTGTATAAATATCCAAACTCTTTTCCTACTTTGAAACTGGAAGAACTCACTCTAAGAGCAGTTGAAAGACTCCAAAGCAATGCAAATATTACAGAACGCAGTTTATATTGTTACCAGGTTTTATACATCAATCTCAGCGATTCATTCAAAGCTCAAATCAAACCGAAGCTCTTTGAGCTTATCAGAGCTACAGTAAACACCAACGTTGATGACTGGCGAGAAAAGTATGTTCCTAAACCCTTAAACTTTGTTGATGGTCCCGAATCTCCGTTCTACAATTTTTTGCGTGACTCAGTTCACCGAAACCTAGATTTTCTCATCAATACTCTTGATGCTAATGAGGCTTGGTTTCCTACCTGGAGTTGGGGACAGTACGAAAAAGATTGGGAAAAAGCCAAGATTGAATGGGCTGGCAAGATAGCGGTTGAAAATCTTGTCATACTTAATAAGTTCTCAAAATTAAAAATTTGAAATATGAAAGAAAATAAAATTGCTCTTTTTGAAGGTAAAAAAATTAGAAAAATAATCCATCAAAACGTTTGGTGGTTTTCAATAATTGACGTCATCGCCGTCCTAACCGATTCAGATCGTCCGCGTAAGTATTGGAACGACCTCAAAAAAAAGCTAACTGACGAGGGATATATTGAAGTGTCCGAAAAAATCGGACAGTTGAAAATGGAAGCGCCGGATGGAAAAATGCGTCAAACCGATTGTGCGAATACCGAAACAATGCTACGTATCATTCAGTCTATTCCCTCAAAAAAGGCCGAACTGCTCAAGCGCTGGTTAGCCCAGGTCGGGAGAGAGCGAATTGATGAAATAGAAAATCCAGAACTAGCACAAGAACGCATGAAAGCGATCTATGAGAAAAAAGGCTATTCCAAAAACTGGATTGATAGACGTTTGCGAGGGATCGCCGTTCGTCAAGACCTGACCGATGAATGGCAAGAACGCGGAGCTAAGAAAAATCTCGAATACGCTATCTTAACTAACGAAATCATGAAAGGAACGTTTGGCATGAAAGTCGACGAGTATAAAAAGTTCAAGAACTTAAAAAGAGAAAACCTACGAGACCATATGAATGATCTGGAATTAATATTAACCATGCTTGGTGAAGCAACCACTACCAAATTCACCAAAGACCGTGATTCCCATGGATTTCCCAAGCTAAAAAAAGATGCTCAAGATGGTGGTAAAGTAGCGGGCAGAACAAGAAAAGATATCGAAAGTCAATCCAATAAAAAAGTCATCTCACGGAAAAATTATTTAAGAACATCGGAAAGCCAAAAGCGATTGGTTGAAAAAAAGAGCAAAAAGTCTACTTGACAAAATTCTCTAAAATTAACAATCAATAAAAAAATGGACAGTACATCATATAACACAGTATATCTGGTTCGCCCCTCGGCTCGGGGCTCACCCATATCCCGCCGAAATTTGATAAAATAAATCAAGGTGTTGGCGGGACATCAGATATACCGAAACGTTAGGCGAAATGCCTGCTTAAAAATATATGAAGAAATTATTGTTTGTCGTATTTACCGGTGCAATTATTCTGCTGGCTACATTTTTTATAGGTCGAGTGAATTCTGATTTATCCACAGATGAGTATACACTTACCCTAGTCAGTTATCCTGGAGACAGGATTGATCTCTATGAATATGTTGACTATAGCGATTCCCATCAAGGAGAAGAGGTCTTTTATCTGAGAGAAGTTGACGAAAATGGTGAGTTGAATATCAAATTACGTGGCGGAAAATATGCTATTTGGGCACGTTGTCTTGAGATGTCTTGTCAAAGAAGTTTTGATAATCCGAAGGTAATAACATTGAATAAAAATAAAGTTATCAAACTTGAATGGACGCCCCAGTATTAAATCAGCAGGCACATCACATAACACGGGCTATACGGAAAATTAAGAAAAATTTCCCAAATCCTGATAAAATAAATCAGGACTTCGTATAGTCCGAAACGTTAATGAGAAATATAAAAGCCTGGGATTTTGTCGATTCCTTGGTTAAATATTTACTTTTTCCGAACTTAAGGCTCCGTACGAAGTGCGGGGATGGAGTTCTCCGCGTAGCGGTCTTAAGCGTAGCGAAAGCAAAAAAGGACTGAAGCCACGGATGAAGCGAAGCGTAGTCCGTGGAGAAGTCACTTTCTTGATAAATAATGATCTTATTTGATAATAAATTCGGTAAACCAATTTTATATATCTTTCTTGTGTTACTGGCTTTATTGGTTACAGCATATTTTTACTTGTCGGATACAAGAATAAGGACAAATGAGACATTCTTTACGCCTCCTGAAACTACAAATATTGCCTCAAACGATGGTGAACAGTATATCGAGGTAATTGCCGATGATCTAAATGTCCCCTGGGAAATAGTATTTCTTCCAAGTGGAGATATGCTTGTTACGGAACGTCAAGGGGCTGTTATCCAAATTGGTAAAGAAAGAAAAAGGTTTTCTATTGAAAATGTAGAGGCTATTGGTGAAGGCGGACTTCTTGGAATGGCACTTCATCCAAACTATGAACAAAATGACTGGATTTATCTTTATCTTACAACTAAAAATAGAGGCAAGTACATTAATCGGGTCGAGCGCTACCGCTTTGACGGTAGCGGATTTTTTGATCGGACAATAATCATTGACAATATTCCGGCAGGTGCTAATCATAACGGCGGTCGGATACTTTTCGGACCTGATGATTTCTTATATATAACTACTGGAGATGCAGAAAGCCCTGACTTGGCACAGGATGAAAATTCCTTGGCAGGAAAGATTCTTCGTTTAAAAGACAATGGTGACACCCCAGAAGATAACCCTTTTGGTAATGAAGTCTGGTCTTACGGGCATAGAAATCCTCAGGGACTGGCCTTTGATAACCAAGGGCGATTGTGGGCGACAGAGCATGGGCGGTCAGGAGTTTTGTCTGGGCTAGATGAATTAAATCTGATTGAAAAAGGCAAAAATTACGGCTGGCCGATAATTCAGGGGAATGAAACTGCAAATGACACACAGACCCCAGTAATAAATTCAGGTGTGAATGAAACATGGGCTCCTGCTGGATTAGTTTACATAAATAATAGGTTGTTCTTTGCAGGGCTCCGTGGCCAGTCAATTTACGAAGTTGCAGTTTCGGATGAAGGCGTCATTGGTTCGTTAAAAGTCCACTTAAAGAGAAAATTTGGACGTATCAGAGCTATTAAAGTTGGTCCAGACGGATTTTTGTATATTAGTACATCCAATACTGATGGCCGTGGAAGTCCTGGAGCAAACGATGATAGAATTATTAAAGTTAATCCCGAATTTTAATATTGGCCAGGCCTTTATTGCTGTCTAATCCTGGCTTTCGAGTTTGATATAAATTAATAAATCAGTATTTTCCTGTGGGATAACTTCGCTACAATATAATGATTCAAGGAAGGATGCGTGAGAGGCTCAAGCGACTCGCTTGGAGCGCGACGGGGAGAAATCTCCACGTGGGCTCGAATCTCACTCCCTTCACCATTCAACTAAATCATTTTCGAGATTGTTTCTAGTTCTATATAGTATAATGTACTTGTGAAAATTATTGACCTCTCTCAATCTCTTTATGACGGAATGGATGTTTATCCAGGTGATCCTGACGTACATATAAAACAAATTCACACCTTGGATAAAGAAGGTTGGAGACTTAAATGTCTCCAATTTTCAACCCACATCGGTACCCATGCTGATGCCTTTGCCCATATGGACAATGAAGGAATAACAATCGATAAGATACCACTCAATAAATTTTTCGGTAAAACGATTCTGGTTAAACCCACTGACACCTTTCCTAAAAAAATTGGTCTTGCCTTTAGAGATGAAATTTTAGGATTAAACCTTTTCAACAAGATTATTGAGGCAAAACCACTGTTTGTCATAGCTGGAAATAACAGCGATTTTGAACTTGAGATGGAAAGAAAACTTCTTCAGGCGGGAATTCTTACAATGGCGGGTTTAGTAAATATGGATAAACTGCCAAGAAATAAACCGTTCATGTTCTACGGAGTTCCGTTGAAAATTCAGGATGGGGATGGTTCTCCAATTAGGGCGTTTGCAGTCATGGAGTAAAAAGTTTCAAGTACGTCCCACTCCATCCGCCAGGTAAAAGATAATGAGAATTTGAAGGTATTAAAGATTTTTATTCATATAGTGGAAATACTTTCCATGTATAATAGAAACAATGAATGACAAAACATTTAGAAATGGCTTTTTGTTAGTCGCGATTGCCTCGGTCTCCGTTATTATTGGATATTCTATCTTTTCGAATCTGTTATCTAGTGACCAAATTCAAAGATCTGGTGGCATCTCGTCTCAAAATATTCCTCATTCAGACAATTCTAGTAAATCTCTTATTGGAAAATGGATTGTTATTTCTGTAAATGAAGATGATGTCCAGATTGTTTCTGATGGAAATGGTGCTTCAATTGAATTTTATGAAGATGGAGCATATAAAGCCTCCGGAGGCTGTAATGCAATGGAAATTTTGACATATGAAATACAAAAAAACATGCGAATATCTATTTCGACTGGTGGCACAAAAAGACTTTGTTCAAAAGATATTGTTGAATTCTGGGATCTGAATAATGTGGTCACATATGAATTAAGTGATAATACTTTGTTTTTGCATTACAAAAAGGAAAATGGTACAGATGGATTCTTCAAACTTCAAATGGTTCCCCTTTCAGGGACTGAGTATAATTCCGAAAGTTGGAGGAACATTATTCCAGTAACGTGTGATTATTTTTCAGATGGATGTAATACATGCCAGCGCACTGACTCTAGACTTAAATGTACCCTGATATATTGCAATGAATACAGAAAACCAGAATGTTTAGAGTAGATGATTTTGTTATTCTTGATATAGCTTATGCAGGAAATATCCAATGAAAATCTGATTGAAAAAGCCAAAGTAATTGTTAAGCCTAAGAAGATGAGACATGGATTTACTACAGCAGATTGCGGGTGTGCTTTGATTACTGATAAAGGAAACATATATTTAGGAGTGAGCATAGATACTTCTTCCAGCATTGGATTTGATGCCGAGCAAAGTGCTATAGCTGCGATGGTCACAGCTGGAGAATACAAGATCAAGAAGATCGTTGCTGTACTTGAGGATGGAACGGTTTTGCCTCCCTGCGGAAGATGCAGGGAATTCATGTATCAGATAGATAAGGATAATATTGATACCGATGTTATTGTTGAAAAGGATAAAATAGTTAAACTTAAAGACCTGCTTCCTTTTCCGTGGGATGAGTATCTATGAATAGAATTTTAAAAATACTGAAGCTTTTTATGTTTGATTGGGTTCTTGTTGTTATCTTTTATTTTGCAGAGATTTTTGTAAATATTGGACACTTCGTGCAGGGTATTACTAACTCTTACCAGATGCCGTCTAGTAGCTTTTTATTATCTTTCTCTATTATTATTTCATTGGTTTATGCCCTTAATAAGGTATTGAAAATTGCAAAGATTGCTGATTTTATAATCTCGCAGGTGCTTTTCCTTGCAAGCGTAGCTGGTCTTGTTTATATTGTGGCAACTACACTTGTGATCGGATAAAGCATATTAATGGGAGTATAGAATCAGGGGCAGCTGTTAAGTTTGAGACATTCGTTTACCTGGTTCTGGTTAGGTAGATTTGAGCATTCGTTGCAATAATCTTTAAATACGTCATTCATCTTTTGGAAAACATCATTGATTTGTCCTTCATATTTATTGAATGTGACTGATTCGGGTATAGAGAGATATAGGCTTTCAGGTATTATATCCTTACATCCAAAATTATCTGACATGTTAATTGCCGAGATTATGCCAAAGGTAAGATAATCCTGGTCTAAAATGGACTTTCCATCCGGAAGTGTGAATTTTGTCCCATTGTCACCTGCCCAGAGGTAGGCGGTGTTATCTTTTTGCAGGTAATTAGTTGAGATACTTTGCCCGGATGCTGTTAATTGAAGATTTATCCTCATATTAGTACCTGCAATGTATATGTCACCTGATAAATCAGCAGATACTGAATTTTCAATCTGATAAGAGCTCGTGAATTTACAGACGGCATTTCCTCCCTTTTGCCATATGCTTTCAAGCTCAGCAGTATTTGAGGAAGTTGTTTTTATATCAGGAATGGATGTCTCTGACTTGTTAGGGCTCTGTATTTTAAAAAGAGTTTCTTTTCCAAATACATATATGCCGGATATAAGAAACAGGAAAATAAGAAAAGTGATCAACAGTTTGTTTTTCATGCTAAACCGGTGATTGTTTAACTAAAACCCTAACTGGGATATTCCGCCGTATTGGGAAGTTAATGTTGAAATAAATGTCGGTAGTATAAATGCCATTGCAATTAAAGGCAGTACGAAGATTACGATAGTAATTATCATCGTCCACAAAAAGTATTTTCGTGTTCTTTCAACTGAAGTGTAAATCTTTTCAATGAGTTCTCTATCTGATATGCGGTTAGGGGCAAATTGCGGTTGTGCTTGAGGCTGGGACTGCTGTACTGTCTGGGCAGGCTGTGGTGTTTGGTTTTCCATAAAGATATAATAACACTTTCTGCTGTTATAATTTAGATGTGAACAAAATCAGGACAGGATTATATCTAATATCCATTGTTGTTTTTCTCAGTGTTGCAGGAACCTTGATTTACAGATGGTCCAGTACTGCGCAGGTTCAGAGCATAGTATCAGGTTTTGGAATATGGGGTCCAGTTTTTTTGACAGTGATGATTGCACTGGGTGGAATCATTGTCCCGTTAACAGCGCTTCCATTTATATTAGCGGGTCTGCCATTGTACGGATTCTGGGCGACCCTTCTTTTTTTCTATCTTGGCAATACAATAATAGCCCCTGTTGTCGATTTTTATATCGCAAGAAGGTGGGGGCGACCTGCAGTCGCTAAACTGGCTGGAAAAAAAGCGGTTAATGAAATGGATAAAATTGCAAAAACTGCCGGCTGGGAGGCTCTTATTCCTATGAGGATATTTGGAGGAGTACTGTTTGACTCAATTTCTTATGCCATGGGGCTGACTTCAATAAGCTTTAAAAAGTATCTTATTATCACTTTACTTTGCCCCATCCCTGGCCATCTGCTAATGTTTTATTTATTTCAGAAAGGGCAGATGGTTAATCCAGTATACTTTGCTGTAATTGTGGTTTGGGGATGGGTTGCTGCTCTGTTAACGCCATATCTGATCTATAGGTATAAAAGCAAGACTGTTGCAGTTTGATAATAGAGACGCTGTATAATACCACCACATGAAAAGTACTCGATACTATATAGAAACTTATGGCTGCCAGGCTAATATAAGGGATAGCCAGAGGATAGAAGAGGAGCTTAAGGAACTTGGACTTTCAGCTTGTAAAGACTATAAAACAGCCGATGTTGTAATTTTGAATTCTTGCTCTGTACGCCAAAAATCTGAGGATAAAATCTATGGCTGGGGCAAAAAGCTTGTAAGTCCAAAATCTCCCGATTATACGAAAAAGGGAAGGCAGGTTGTGATTGTAACAGGATGCCTAATTGGAAGTGCCAAAGGAGAAAGAACAAGGTATCCACTGACATACATAGAAAAAAAGATCCCCTGGGCTGATTACCTTCTTGCTCCTGAAGAGGAAAGTAAAATTCCTTTTATTCTCGTCAAGGAAAATATAATAGCCAGCACAGATTTGGAAAAATTAAGAGTTAATGAAAAAGATAGAAATACTCATATAGATTCTTCGGGATGGTCATATGTGAATATTTCAACAGGATGTGATAATTTCTGCACATTTTGCGTCGTTCCTTATGCACGTGGAAAGGAAGTAAGCCGTCCTTCTAAAGAAATACTTCATGAAGTTAATGAGCTTGTAAGAAACGGCAATTCGAATATTATGCTTCTCGCCCAGAATGTGAATTCATGGGGACTTAACGTTGAAACCAAATTCAAACTCAGGGCGGGGTCGCAGCATAAAATTCCATTTGCAGATCTGCTTGAATCAGTGCACAAAATAAAAGGAGTAAAAAAGATAAGTTTTCTGTCGTC
>MEVH01000005.1:0-18260 GCA_001772665.1 candidate division WWE3 bacterium RIFCSPLOWO2_01_FULL_39_13 | reverse complement strand
CAGGTATCTTCATATTGCCGTTCAGAGCGGGAATAACGAGATTTTGAAAAAAATGAATCGTCGGCATACGATTGAAGAGTTTAATGAATTAATAAATCAGATAAAGCTAAAAGTTCCTGATATGAGCTTTGGCACCGATGTAATTGTCGGATTTCCTGGCGAAAGTAATGAACAGTTTATGAATACGGTGAAATTATTTAATGAGGTTAAATTTGCAGTGGCCTTTATTTCGATTTATTCACCAAGAAAAGGTACCGTTTCAGAGCGTTTTATGAAAGACGATGTTCCTTTGAAAGAAAAAAAGCGAAGGCATGCGTATTTAACTAAGGTTTGGAAGGAGTCATTGTGATAGTAATCTTAGGGCCGACCGGCACCGGTAAAACTTCTCTTGCGCTTGAAATCTGCAAAAGTACAGGTGCTGAAATAATATCTGCTGATTCACGGCAGGTTTACAAGCACATGGATATTGGGACAGGAAAAATTCCAGGGGATGCAGATTCCTCCAAAATAGTCTGGCATGACGGATATTGTGAGATAGATAAAGTGAAAATCTGGGGGTACGATCTGGTCAATCCTGATCAATATTTTTCTGCCTATGATTTTGCTGATTTTGCTTTCAATAAAATCCAAGATTTAAAGAGAGAAGGCAAAAAAATAGTAATTGCGGGAGGAACCGGATTTTATATAGATGTTCTTGCCGGTCGGAGAAAGCTGTCAGGAACTAAGCCGGATGCCGAAAGAAGAAAGGCTCTTGAAACCACCCCTACTAAAAATTTGCTTGATAAGCTTAAACTGCTAAATTCCGAAAGATATGAAATTATCGATAAAAACAACCGCAGAAGGATTGTCAGGGCTCTGGAAGTTGAGCTTGGAGATTCTCATGATACTCCCAGCCACTGGAAACTGACAGGCGAGAAATTCAGATTTATTGGATTAAGTACAAACAGGTCAGCTCTATACGAAAAGGCGGACAAATGGGTAGAGTCAATATGGCAGAATGGACTTATAGAAGAAGTGAGAAAACTGATGGCTGATTATCCAGACTCCGACAAGCTTGACGGGTTCGTCTACAAAAGCGCAGTTTCATATATAAATGGAGAAGTAGAAAAGTCCGAGGCTATTTCCCGCTCTAAATACGATATACACGCCTATATACGCCGTCAGCAGACCTGGTTTAAAGCAAACCATGAAATAAAATGGTTCGACATTTCGCACAAAAATTGGAGGTCTGAAGCTGAAAATTATGCTTATTGAACAAACTGTGGTTTCAATAGTAGAATGAAGTTGTAATGAAAGATCAAAATATTGTTATTTCTACCAGGACCATTTTTATTCTTTTGCTTATTGGGCTTTTATTTTGGATGGCTTGGATAATTAAGCCAGTGCTGCTAGCATTATTTGTGTCGCTGATTCTTGCTCTTGCCTTAGAACCAGCAGTATTATGGCTGAATTCCCGGAAGGTACCGCACGGAGTTTCAGTTTTAACTGTGGTTCTGGCTGTATTTATTCTTGTGGTTAGTTTGGCTACTGTTGCAATAGTCCCTTTTGTACATCAAGCACAAAATCTTATCATTGGATTTCCCAAATATCTAGATAATTTGTCATCAGCACCAGGATACGAAGAGTATGCCGTGAAATTTTATGATGCTCTTATAAATCAGATCTCCCAGACGTCGGGGAATATTATTGGTGCCACTATTGGTGCATTTTCAGGAGCTTTGTCCACGGTAATAGTTTTGGTTTTCACTGTTTACATTTTATTGGATTTCGAAAATATCAGGAAAAAGTTTATTGGGTTTCTGCCGGAAGCGAATAGAGATGAAATTCAGAACCTTGTAACAAGAATTGAGAAAAAACTAGGAGGATGGTTAAGGGGGCAGATAATACTTATGCTCATAATAGGGGTTGCTACTTACATCGGACTTGCGATGCTTGGGTTGGATTTTTCCCTTGCGCTGGCAGTTACAGCTGGACTTTTTGAAATAGTTCCGATTATCGGACCTATATTATCGCTTATTCCGGCGGTAATA
Source organism: candidate division WWE3 bacterium RIFCSPLOWO2_01_FULL_39_13 (assembly GCA_001772665.1). Taxonomy (GTDB): domain Bacteria; phylum Patescibacteriota; class WWE3; order 2-01-FULL-39-13; family 2-01-FULL-39-13; genus 2-01-FULL-39-13. Next base: position 16,230 of record MEVH01000005.1, on the reverse strand, counting down.
ATCGGGTTTGTTGTATCGCCCGTAATGGGGTTTGCTGTAATAGGCCTGTACCTGCTGATTCAACAGATGGAAAACCATTTGATAGTGCCTAAGGTAATGCAAAGAGCTGTTGGATTAAATCCTTTGGTAACAATTGTGGCCTTAATGGTAGGAGGAAAACTTCTTGGCCTGGTTGGTGCCGTGCTGGCAATACCTCTTGCAATTATTGTTCTTGAAGTTGTAAAGTTTGCAATAAAATCTTCGCGAAGGTAAATTCTCTAACGTTAGTTTTCTGTAGTTGATTTAACAAAGTCTCCTCTGATGGCTGGATAGTAGATTGTTATTTCGCCCTGTTGAGGGAGTTGTCCTTCAAAATTTGATGTTTCAAACTGTCCTTCGAAAACGTATATTGGCTGAAGATACTTTACAAACTCAGCTGGTTCGTAGTATGCCAGATATATGTCTCTTATTTCAACTTTTACAATGTCAAGATTTTCCTGAGAGCCAAAATAGTCGGATCGGCTGGTTTTCAGGTAAGCTGTTATTCCTTTTCCTTCAGTTACTGCTGTCCAAACCTGTTCAATTGGTGATAAATAGTAATTTGACTTATCTTCGTAGTCCACATCCCAGTACGTAAAGTCGATAATTGGAAATTTAAAATAAGATGAATCATTGGTTGTAAAAAATGATGCGAGCGAGTTTTTAGGATCAGGACCTAGAATTTGATAAGTGATGGCTTTTTTGGTTTTTGTCGCCGGTGATGCTTCAAGGTAGCGGTAGATATTTATCTTTATGAGTTTGCTTGAATCAGCAGCGGTTCCCGATTCTTCTAATATCCCGAATAACACTTCGGCTGCGATAGAACTAGTTGTAATATGCTCGAGATCTGTTGAGTTAAAAAGGGTTTTGGATTTGATGAAACTTAACACTTTTGACTCGGCGTCTTTTTGGGTTATTGAGCCGGTTGCTGCCATGACATTCGAAAGTTTATTTGAATCTGTATCAAGGCTGAAATTTCTGGTAATGGCATTTGCCTGGAAAGTCCTGCTGTTTGATCCATCGACCCACTTGAACTCTGATGCAGAGATTTTTGTGTATGCTCCTGTAAAAAACATATCCTTTGCCAGCTGTTTTATCTTCTGTTCTGACAATAGCGTCGTCTGTGGCTGTATTATTTGGTATACGGCTATCCTATCTTGAAATACCGGGAGTTTGCCGTCAACCGTATCAAGCACATACTGCGGTTTGACCGGTATTGAAATGGAAGTCATTTTCAGCTTTGGAAGAGGCCCAAATCTTGCTTCGGGTGCTGCAGGTTCTTTCGGAAAAATCTTATTATACGCATTTATGCCTTGAATAATCAGAAACCTACCGCTGTAATAGATAAAAGTCATAACAGCAATTGCGATCAAAAGCTTCCTGACTGCAATTTGTGTCTCTGTAAGGTTCATGCTTCTTTTAGTATATCCGTGAGGCAGTGTATAATCAATGCGTTGAGATTAGTACTTGTTTATTATGCCTTCACGAGTTGTCCGCACTAGAAACGCTCCCAGTCCGACAGGTTATGCGCATCTTGCAACTATTTATCAGAGTCTTTTTGATAAGGCCTATGCATTAAAACACAACGGTAAGTTTGTATTAAGGGTCGAAAATACTGACAAGAAAAGATATAAGCGTGAATGGGAAGATGCAATTTATGAAGCAATAGACTGGGCGGGGGTTTCTCCTGATGAGAGCCCTATTAAAGGGGGGCCATATGGTCCTTACCGTCAGTCTGAAAGGCTGGATTTGTATAAAAAACATGTTTTGGAGCTTGTCGAAAAAGGCTGCGCCTATTACTGCTTCTGCTCTGCTGAAAGATTAGAGGAAATGCGCGCCCAGATGCAGAAGAAAGGGCTTCCTACTATGTACGATAAACATTGTAGAAGTCTAAGTAATGAGGAAGTTCAAAAAAATCTTAATTCTGTGTCAAAATATGTTATCCGTATGAAGATTCCCGAAAACACAAAAATTGTTTGTGAGGATCTTGTCCGGGGCAAAATCGAATTCGATTCTAGTACTGTTGATGACCAGGTGATTTTGAAAAGCGATGGGTTTCCGACTTATCATTTGGCAGTTGTTGTGGATGATCATTTAATGGAGATTTCACACGTTCTGCGCGGTCCTGAATGGATTACTTCTTTCCCGAAGCATGTTCTTTTATATGGATACTTTGGCTGGGAAATGCCGGTTTTTGTGCATACCCCTCTCATTACCAATATGGATGGGAGCAAGCTCAGTAAAAGGCATGGGCACACAAGTGTTGACTGGTTTAGAAGAAAGGGTTTTCTGCCTGAAGCTGTTTTGAATTTTATTGCTCTTCTTGGCTGGAGTCATCCAGAAGAGAGAGAGATTTTTAGTTTCGCTGAGTTTGTTAAAGTTTTTGATTTTAAGGATTTAACAGCAGTAAGCCCGAAGTTTGATTTGCAGAAACTTGAATGGATGAACGGGGAACATTTGCGTAATTTGCCTGAAGATGAATTTAATGAAAAGTTAATTAAATGGTTGGAATATTGTTTTTCAACGAAATACAAAGGGGCATCAGAATATGAATCTTACTGGAAAAAGCCTGATTATGATGACCTCCGTAAATTCCTGGAAGGGTTGGAAAAAGAAAAGTTAATGAAGTTTGCAGAAATAAATAAACCAAGAATTAAAAAATTCGAAGATCTATTACCGCTTAATGAATTCTTCATTAAAGAGATTACTTTAGATAAAAATATGTTAGAAAAATTTAAGAAAGGGGAGGAGCTAAAAAAACACTTAGATTGGGTCAAAGGCCTTCTTTCAGAATCCGATTGGAGTTTGGATGATCTGAAGAAGATTGAATCTCAGGTGAAAGATAGAGCAAGCAAAATTGGATGGAAAGTAAATGAAGTCTTTTATCCAATAAGAATTGCAATCTGCCGGAATCCGGTTTCTCCACCGCTTTTTGAATCAATGTGGATATTAGGAAAAGATGCTGTCAGATTATTAATGGACTTTGAGTAGTTGTCCCGCCTAAATATAATAGCTATGGATGATAAGACTCTAAGAATTGTAGATATTCCGGAGGAATATAGATATCTAGAGGATATGTTGGGTTTAGCTGAGTCACAAACCTGGACCTCAGCTGGGATTTTGCCGGTAATGCCCGATGGCAAAGTTGTACTAGGAAGCCACAGATACTCAGGAGGACAGTTTGGCGAATATTGGGGTCCTATAACAGGGAAAAGAGAGCCTATTGATAGATTTGCGTGGGAGACTGCGACAAGAGAGACCGGCGAAGAACTTGGGTTGCATCTTAAACCTACAAATCTCGGTCGACCTGCGAGATTTGTATATTTACTAGCTGATGGAGGTTCAAATTTTCAAACGCACGTGGGAGTTTTGTATCCCGTTGCTGTTTGTGATCTAACATTCGGTGGTTTAAAGCTAGGTAGTGAAATTTCTCGAATAAGCGCTTTTAGCATTCCTGAATTAGGAAACATGCTTAAAAAATGGCAACTTTATGGTACGCTTAGAGCGAGGCATTACAATGAGGTGTGGATGAGTGCCTTGATTAGAAATTGGAATGAAAGAAGGTGGTTTGCTTCAACTGATTTTCATTATGTTTTGAGAAGCCTTGGTATGTTAGATTCCATTTCGGAGGTTAACCCACCTTCCTCTTGAAATACCATTCATTATTTCTACCAAATATTAATATCAATAAATAGACTATACCCATATCGAAAGTTGAAATATTGACCTTAGGTTACTATATCTCTTTCAACACATAGCCGTTCTTGCCGTTTTTTTTGCTTTTATACATTAATATGTCTGCTTCTTTTACTATTTTGTCCTTTTCCCATTTCTTCTTTCTTACATTTATTATCCCAATAGATACTCCAATTTGAAACTTTTTGTTGAATTTCGCAATTTTTAATGTATCTATAATTTTCTGAGCCTGGTTTTCAAGTTCTTTTGAACTAGCGTTTTGACCAAGGATAGCAAATTCATCTCCGCCTGGACGATATAGTTTCTGATCATCTTTTAATAAAGATTCGAAAGTGGAAGCGGTTTTTATAAGCATTTTGTCTCCAATATGATGCCCGTATTTGTCATTAACAGGTTTGAAGTTGTCAAGATCAAGCGAAAAGACGTAGTACTTTTTATTTCCTTTGCTTAGTTCTGTTAAGTCTTTATAGAAGGCTTTTCGATTGTTTGCCTTTGTCAGGGCATCGGTATAAAGCTGTGCATTAATAAACTGATCTTTAGTTAGGTCTCTTGTTACAATTGCTACTTTCTCAATTTTGCCCCATGAGTCGTAAATTGGCATGTAGCTTGTCTGGTAGTGTTTTTTGCGTTTGGACGAAAATGAGAAATATGATTGCGTTTGAACGATATCTCCGGCAAATGCCTTGTCAATAAATGGCTTGATTACGTTTTCTACCGTTTCTTTTTCCCAGATGTCTTCAAGCTTTCTGCCGACAACATCCTTATACTCAATGCCTTTATCTTTTAAATAAGAGGAGCTTACCGAGACATAAGAATAGTTTCTGTCGACAATGCTTACGTATTCTTTTTTATTTTTTGCGTCAAACTCCATAGAATAAGCTGGAATTATATTAAAATCTTTAGATAGTGTCTACTTTACCCTATAAGGGTATAATAATCGTGTACAATGTTTTCGGCAATAGGAGCTTGATAAATTGTTGCCCGGTCGTCTAATGGTAGGACATGTGGCTCTGAACCGCATAGTCTAGGTTCGAATCCTAGCTGGGCAGCCATTCTGTAAAAAGTCTGCAATATAACGCTATTCGAACATCTTTTCATTATGAATTATACTGGTATTCATGATTGAGACTCATCCATTTAAAGCTTTTGTTCCAGAAAATGCTAGTGTCCTAATTTTAGGAAGTTTCACTTCTAAAAAACCGAATGAAAATATTAATTATGATTTTTATTATGCGAACGGTCGAAATCAATTTTGGTCAATAATCGAAAAAGTTTATAATTTATCTTTGGATACTACAAAGAAGAAACAAGAATTATTTTCTAAACTTGGTATAGCGATTTCAGATATTATTTATCAATGCGAAAGAAAATCCAATAGCAGCTTAGATACAAATTTAGTTAATTTCATCTATAACTTTGAGGCAATAGAAAAGATACTAGAGAGTAAAAACATACAAAGAATTCTTTTCTCTAGTCGTTTTGTAGAAAAAGAGTATAAAAAGATTTTTAAAGCGCAAATCAAAATGTATCCTAAAATAGAACTAATCACATTACCTTCACCATCTCCAAGATACGCCATTTTATCGAAAGATGAAAAAGGGGCAATTTATGCTGAAATACTTCCCAAACTAGTTCGGAATGTACACACAACCGCCAGCCAAGAACCACCAAGAACTCAACTAGAACCCAATGTATAGTTTTTATATGAAAAACCTTGGCTAATAGATGCATTTGAAATACTAGAGTTCGACTTTGTTGGTTTGTTTATTAACAATAAGGCATACCGGAGATTTACTCTTATAGCGCTTGGTAATGCAGTGGAAATTGCAATGTGGAATTTTCTTAAGTATGAGAAAGGGACTACTCCACTAAAAAACAACTTCCACGACCTATGTAATAAGGAAATAAGGTGTCTTTTATTTTTAATACAAGGCTAAATCTATTAGGGTTTTTAGATCGATTTTCTAGCTAAATATTTCTCATATTCTTTATCCTCCGCTATTATTTTAAGCAAAGAATCTCTAATAATCCTTGTTCTGCTTATCCCCCTATTAAATTGAATCCAATCTAAATAATTTCTTTCAACCTGATTAAGAACTAAGTGAAATCTATTTTTCTGCTTAGAATCTTTATACTTGCTAATGAAAGTATTTATAATCTCTTTGAAATTATCCATGTCGTACTCTTTAACTTCTAAATAGTCTGATTCTATTCCATGTATGAACATATTCTTAAAATGTCGATGCTTTTTACCATGCCATAAAACTAGTGTTGGCTTTTGTTGTTCTATCGCTGCGGTTATTTGATGCCCTGTACTAAAGTTTGAAACTGTATCCTCAATAATTACTAAGTCCGCATCTTTAATAGCTGCCATACATAATTTATAGATTTGCTTTATATCTGTAACATTGAGTGTTCCGTTATCTATTCTTGCTTCTGTTTTTGCTAGCCAATCCCTAGTTAATAAATGGTCTTGTTCAACTATAAAATCTCTAATGGCGAAATAATCATTTCGGTATTTTTTAAACTCTGCTGTAGAGCAAGTAAAATAGATTTTCATTGATAAGGAGTTTATATTATGCATCAAAGACGTGCAATATGTGCATATACAGATTGCAGGTTAAAGATTTATAGTTTGAATATGAACGCAATTAACGAATATCTAGAACAAGAACCGGTTCTAAAAGACTGCGTTGTATGCTATTTGCAACATGGAGACCAGGTTCTTTTAGGTGTAAGAAAAACTAGTTCTACCGATTTGGGTGTGAATAGAGTTGCTGGTATTGGCGGAAAATTTGAAAAAGATGAAACTGCTGAGCAGGCTTTGTTGCGAGAAGTTCAAGAAGAAATTGGCGTAACTTTAACCGAATTTAAAGAAATGGGTCGAGTGTTTTTTTTATTTCCCTACACTCCTAAATGGAATCAAGATGTAGCCGTCTACGTTGGAGCAAAATGGGATGGAGAACCAACTGAAAGTGATGAAACTCAACCCAGCTGGTTTCCTATAAGTGACTTACCTTTTAATCGAATGTTCGTAGATAATCAGCATTGGGTTCCACAAGTTTTAGAAGGTAAAAGAGTTGATGCCATTTTCCTTTACGATGATAATCATCAAATTCAAGAATCGAGGATCGAGTTTACAGATCCAGAATAATTAGAATGTTTTTAAGTCTTGACAGTTGAATACATATATTCGGGTGTGTCAAGAGTTTTGTGTAAAAAATAACCCAGAGATGTGTGATCTAATCTACGCCTATCGAAATTTTAACTCCTTATTTGAGCAAAAAGGTTAGAAACCCTAGACTTTAGGTAAGGTAAGATTAATTAAATATTGGATCCCAGTAGGTATTGTCGCCAGAATCTGAAATAGATATTCCATGTTTTTGGGCATAAACTCTAAGGTCATCGGCTTCTTGGTATTTTTTTAGTGACCTCAAATTTTCTCTTTTTTCAATTAGCTGTCTTACAAACGTATTGTCTACATCCTTCTTCTTTAGTTCATACTTTTTAATTTGATTTACTACTTGATTAGGATCTTGATTAAATATACCTAACACTTTTCCTATCAAGTTTAGTAACTCAAATACTTGCTTTTTTTGTTCAGCTGATAAGCTTTTATCGTTTATCTTTTTAAATAACGTATCTACCCTCGAAAAAACTTTAACAGTATTAAAATCATTATCCATAATTGATATGAACTCCTTTATATACGGATTATTTTTATCAAAGCTCACTTGCGCGCGGGTCTTATATCCATTTTGTAATAAGGTCTTGTAGTAATAATAAATTCTTTTTTGACTGTCTTTGAATCTTTTTTCATTGTAATCTTGGTCAGATCGGTAATGGTTAGTAAGTACGGTATAGCGTATTGACTGAGAATGGTAGCTATTCAAAGCATCCTTAATTAAAATATAATTCTTGGTAGATTTACTCATCTTTTCACCATTGAGGTTCATCATGCCATTATGTATCCAGTATTTTGCCAATGGCTTACCATAAGCTGCTTCACTTTGGGCTATCTCGTTTTCGTGATGTGGAAAAATTAGATCCTTTCCGCCACCATGTATATCTATACTCTCTCCTAAGTATTTTTTACACATTGCTGAACATTCAATGTGCCATCCAGGTCTACCTTTTCCCCAAGGAGAGTTCCAGAAGATTTCACCAGGCTTATGAGCTTTCCATAAGGCAAAATCTTTAAAATCCTCTTTATCAAGTTCACTATCTTTTCTTGTACCTTTAAGCAAGTTACTGATCTTCTGGTTTGATAACTTTCCGTATTCAGCAAATTTTTCGACGTGAAAGTATACATTTTCTTCGGGGGTGCTATAGGCATAACCTTTTTGGATTAATAGCATAATGATATCAATTATGTCCTGAATGCTCTCGGATACTTTTGGGGTAAAATTTGCTGGTTTTACACTCAAACTCTTTAGGTTATCTTCGGTTGCAGCTATCATATTTTGTGAGAGAGTTAATGCATTTATTTTTTTGTTCTTAGCCGCGTTGATTATTTTGTCATCAACATCAGTATAGTTACGAACATATGTTACTTTATAACCCCTAAATTCAAAACATCTTCTAATTACATCAAAAAAAATACCTTGCATAGCATGACCTAAATGGGCGTAATCATAAGGAGTAATGCCACAGCCGTACATTTTGATTCTTCCTGGATTAATTGGTATAAACTCCTCAGTTTTTCTGGTTAATGTATTGTATATTTTCATACAACTTAGAAAATTAATACTTATATAAGCATATTAATAGATCTGCCTCATAATACTCAGTACTTTGGTTTCTGAAAAGTTCTACCTCCATTAATAATTAATTAATTATTTATGCACTGTGATATGGGTGTATTTTTCAACACGGCTTTCCATAACTCTTGGCGTTTTGACCTAGAATGCTCTAGTATTTTATTCCAAGCATCAGGAATTTCAAGCCCTGGAAAAGTACATTCATAGTTCACTCTTTCTCTCGCGGCACTCTCTCCAAAGCTTTCTTGAATTACGTCATATAAAAATAAATCTATTAATTCATGGTTATTCTCAAGGATACCACCATATTGAAACTGGTATTCTAGCAACAACCGGTGAGCTAATTCATGAAAAATTGTTCCCAATTTATGCCTCACAGAGAATCTGAATAACATTGGTTCGTTCAAAGCATTACCTGCAAAATTTGATTCGTAATTTCCTACAATTGAGTCAATCGTATCCTCTTTAAAAGAAAGTCCTGTAATCATCTTAAAAGAAAATTGAATCTTTTCACAATGAACTTGCCACAAAGCTTCATATTCTAATTTGTTTAAAACAAACTCTTTATTTGAACTAAATACTAGTTGCATAAAATTCCTCTAAATGAACATAAATTTACCGGATCGACGAGTTTACAAATATTCTCAAGTGCGTTTATAGAATGAGGATTAATAAATTTGGATAATTTCTCTTTATTTTTTAATAAATAATCTTTTACCAATAAGGGTGTTCTGTTATTTCCCATAACTATGGCCAAATTTAAGAATTGAAACGGTAAATAAATATTGTTTGAATAATCATACTTTATATAATGATTTAAAATCGCATCTATTAACTTAATATATCTCTCTCCTGCTTTACTTTTCCTTAAAGAATCCATATAAGAATTCTCTCTATTATATCTTCTAAATACTCCACCATGCTCATCTTCAAAAATTGCAATAGTGTCTAGCAATTGAAAATGTGTAAACGTAAAAAAGGAATCGTTTAATCCATCCATATAGAAATATGGATAACGTTTGTCATTTGCGAGATGTTGTCTATTAATCATCTTGGTCCATACAACAGGAGTTATACAAGTATCATTCTCCACCATGCTAGGAAAAAGCTCATTGAGCTTACATACTTGCGCACAAACACCTAAATGCTGAATTTCTATATAGCTATTATCTTTAAATTGAGAAATGTTGGCTACTTGTGAGGCAGATATTTCTGGATGTACTAAATGCTTGTTCAAATGATTGTAAATATAGGTGTTGGAAATCCAATCATCTGAATCGATAAAAATAATTAAATTACTATCTTCACTTTCTTTCCACAAAGTATTTCTAACTGCATCAAATCCTGTTACTTCACTTGTCACAAACCGATAAACTCTGTTGTCTTTATAATTATAATGATCCTTTAATGTGTGTTGAGCAATACTCATAGATTTATCTTCACTATCGTCATCCAACAAAACTATTTCGTAATTTACGGAATGGAAACAATTCGCATAATTAATTGAATTGATAATTGAAAGTAAGCATGTACGTATATATTTCTCAACATTTTTAAATGGAATCAGAATAGAGAGTTTCAAGACGATCTACCTCATAGAATTATCTACAATTGTGAACACTATAACACACATTATGCAAAGCACATGAATCGCAATCTCCACTTATATTGCAATGCGTAGTTTTTAAGATTATTGGTAAGGTATGCTGTATAAGCTTATTTTGAGTTAAATCATTAAAAATTTCTTTATCTAACTCTTCTTTGGTAAAATACTTACCTAACAAAGTATAATTACCATCTGTCCGTATTAAAACAGAACCAAACTCTTCCTTTCGACAATAACCGCGAGCATTGTTTGGAAGTAGTTTCTTATAATGTTTTTTTATATTTTGTAGAACAATTTCTACATTTTGAGGTCTTGTTTTAGGATCTAAACCATCCCAGTGACCCGTTTCCGACTTAGCAGAAACTCTACAACCACCAGAGCACATTTTGAATAATGGACAATTTACACAAACATCTGGTAATGAATCAGATGTTGCACAATCATCTATTCTACTCCATATTGTTTGAAAATCTTCAGTCATTAGATCCCCCACGTAATCTCCAGACTGAGGACATCTAGCTACTTTTCCCTCGCAGTTTATACCTAATTCTGTTCTACCTGCCACACAACGCCTATTCATAAAAGGTGTTACATCCCGCACTTTGCTTAAGGAACAAAGAGGAAAAGTCGTAATTGTACTCACATTTACTCCGTATTTATCCCTAATAAGCAAAAGAGGATTCAAGACCTCTGCGATATCATCTTCGCTAAAAGTAAAAAGAGGTTCCTTATCTGTACCTTTAGCATATTCTGGACATATTACAACACTGGCAAATATATATTTAACTCCTAAGTCGGCTATATAACTTGCAATATCATAAACTTTATGAAGGATGGGTTTACTTACAAGGATATTTATCATGATATCATTTCCCGCAGAAACACAACGTTTTATATTCTTAACTGTATTGTTAAATGATCCTTTGGCATTCGTCATGGAGTCATGCATTAGAGCATTACTACCCATCACTGTCGTAAAAATTTTTAGATTATGTTCCAAAGCATAATTTAATTGAATATCCGTAGCGACGGACAAATTAGTGTTTGTAGAAACAGTGATACCATTACTTTGCATATTTTCTGTTAAATACTGAAAAATCTTAAAATTTAGGAATGGTTCCCCTCCCGTTAGACAAGCTTTCTTTATTTCTTGTTCTGACATTACTTGAAGTATTCTATCAGCTACGTCTTTTGTCATACTTTTTGGCTTTTCACTTGTGGGTCTCCAATAATTATAACAATGAGAACAGCGACAATTACATGCGGAGGTTAATTCTATTTGAATACATACTGGTGATTTTAAGCGTCTATATAATCTCATAATTTACCTTCGTTGAAGTTTGATGAACCATATTTTTTGTCTACCTCGAGGATTTAAAATATAATCAAACAACGACATCTCCACGAGTTTAAATTTATCTAAAAATTCTTTTCTGGTTATATCGTCCGCCGAAATTCTATAAGCACTTAAGGAATTATCTGTTGAAGGAGGAACATACTCAGATATCGCACGAATATACAAAAGACCGCCCTTTTTTAGCAAATGAGATGCTGAATTTATGTACTGCAACCTATACTCAGGCTCTATATGATGGAAACATCCATTATCTGTCAAAATATCGAACTTATTTGATAGTCTTTCTGGAACAGATAGGATAGAGGCGTTCTCACATTCAATTTTCACCCCATAAAAATCAGCTAATTTTTTCAGTTTATTTAAAGCATTTTCCGAAAAATCTAAAACAACTGTATGTATTCCATTGCTCGCATAAAATATGCTATCCAAAGAACAACCACCTCCAACATCCAGCAACCACATACCAGCCCTAATGCTTTGATTATTCCATTCATCAAGCATTTTCGGCTGAATATAAGGTTCAAACCACTTGATGTATTGAAGTTCTTTATTATAATAAGAATCAAATTCTGCTTGTTTTAACGTCATAATTATAATTTCCTTACATATTCTTCGAAATGATATCCCTCTTTAATCTTGAATTCCTTAAAAATATTTTTTAGCCTCTCTGTTAGGGATTTATCCTGTAAGGCCCTTACACCATCAATATAAGATAATTCATTCTTATAGTCCGGACACGTTGAAATTGTCCCATCCGAAGCTATTCTGACCGTAAAAATTCCTTCTTGACAATATAAAGGGCATGTTTGACACCTTTTGGATCTCTTAGTCAGTTTAGAATCTTTAAGGATAATATTCATTTTTTTATATGATGTTTGCCATCCATATCTTTGGTCTGATTCCATGTTACCAAAATCTTTTATATGATTTTTTAAATATAACCATGTAAACTCAGACGAGATAAATTCACTAGCCCATTCATCTATATCATTGTCTGAGTTACTACCTTTATAATAAACTAAATCTAACAATTTGATACTTACATTTAACTTGCTAGCATGTTCTACATATTCAATTAATTCTTCTTGCGTGGATCTCATCGTCACCCGGTTTAATTGAACGTTAAATCCCAACCCTACCAAGAAATTAATATTTGACAACACATTTTCTAAAGCATCTACTCTTGTTAAATAATAAAATCTTTCTTTATTAAAAGTATCAAGAGAAACCTTAAATTTTGTTATGTAATCTACTCCTGGTAACTGTTCTTTGTATCTACCTAGTGTTAGAAGATTAGATGTTAGTTCTGTCGATACATATCCTAAGTCTTTACAATATTTCAGCATTGATAACCAATCCGGGTTTAAAGTCGGCTCCCCTCCAGTCAATGAAATACCTTTAAAACCAGCATCATAAAAACACTTAAATATCTGTAGCCATTGATCAGTTGATAAAACCCCGGAAGATATTGAACTCCTCCTAAAATCCTCCATTTTAGCATATCCTGCGTTGTTAGAATTTGAACAATATCTGCAATTCATGTTACAGAACGGACTTATTGCCGGACGAATGTTTTTGATACTCATAGCTCTATAAGTGTTACTCCCAAAAGAATTTTCATATAAAAATTTATAATAAATAATAATAATTGTCTATCCTTTAGCATGTATTTTTTATATGTTTTAGGAAGAATCGTCATTAACTCAATCAAACATTGTTTTAAATAACCTTCTACTATATATTTTTCTAGTCTATTAAAAATTAAAAGAAGCTCTTCCTTTGTTTCAAGCCTTGATAAAACATCTTCTACACTGGAATCTTTTAGTAAATCATTTAAAACTAACTCGTTAGCACTTAACAACTCTATCAACGAATGGCTAATAAAATGCTTAAATGATAAAAATAGCTTGTTTATTTGCGTTGGTATAGAATCGTCATAATTATAAAAACTACTTGGGTGCCCTCCTGACATAAGTATAATCATTCTCGCTGGGATGGGATCATTCTGAGAAATCAAATCTTGCAGTAAAACAGCAGTTCCTTGCGAAGAGGACATCCTTTTACCATTCTTCATACCCAAACCTAAAACGAAAAAGTTTTTAGTGCGATAGCAAGGACTAAACAAAAGAGATTCGGTATATAGTTTTTTGATAAACCAAACCTTCAAATGCTCTTCCATAATTAACAAAGAGGTTGGCAACCATGAAAGAACCCGAGTAACACCAGAGGGGATATTTGTTGATGAGCTTCCTGATAACACATTGAACAAAATTTCCATATCTCTATCAGTAAATTCATAACCATTTTTTGATACATGATTCACAATGTCATAAAGAGATAGGAGTTCGCTATCATGCATTGAATCAATAATTCCCCCATCTCTCCATTTAACGCCATATCCTTCAGTTTTTAGTATATTCCACCCATTTTTTAAATCATTCGCAGAATTTAATAAACCAATTTTTTCTTGTTTCCTTATTGTAGAAACCTCTTCTGACCAAGAGATCATCTTATTCCTCCACCCTCTATTGCTATAATCTAATTGAATATTATTTTCATTTTTAATAAGGACTTTTTTTGTCTCATAGGCCTCAAAGAAAGTGAGAACAAATCTATCATATTGAGGAGAATTAGTCGTATAATACTCCTCATAATCCGCAGACACATTTATTTTTTTAAAATCCTGAAGTGTTACAAACGCAAAATAATCTAGAATATTATAAGGAGATTGTTTCAAATAATTGGTAACATGGGGATGGCACTGATAAATCTCTCTAAAAACGCGCTTTGTATCATTTTCTTCTTTAGAATTTAAAGCTGCATGAAATTTATGAGCTGTCAAACCCGAATAATGAAATCCTATAGGAAAGATGACTTTTTTATTATATGCTCTATAGTATCTTGTGTATACGTCCCCAATAACATACATTCGTGCATGATCTATTGATATAGGACAAACAGGATAAATACATGGAAATGAAATGGCGCAATTATTTGTTTTATTTTTGAAACTAGCCGAGTCAATATAACCTTTTCTATATTCATACATAGCCAAATTACACCCCTTTGTTCATTTAATAATTTTTGTAATACAAAATGAGTTCTAGATTAGCATCTATAAATTACTGAAAAAATATAAGAAATTAAATCCATGCTCTCTTTCTTTTAAATGCAACCACTCTATCAATTTTATCACCAGCTCAATATTTCCTTAGGCTCATTATACACTTAACATAGTTCGAACCTGTAACCTATATGAATACAAATAATTATACTCATGTTAGAAGTTGAAAAATCATTTTTTATACTGTCTCATTTGTCTCAAATGCATCCCGGAGAATAAAATGGTTCTAGGCCGACATGCTCAGCCATTATTTTCTGTTTTTTGAATCTATGTAGAATTTGATTTGATTGATGGTGTCGTCTATTAGCTTGTTCTTTATGAAATATCTTTGTGATTCATCTTCAACTAGCTCTCCAAGTCCCAGATGTATTGTTTGGTAGTTGAAATTCTCTTTAATAAACCTCTGAAGTTTTTTAAGATATTTCAACAAAGAATCTCCTGATATCACTTTAACTATCTCTTCTGATATATCCCAGTTTTGTTTGAAAAAGTAGTTAATATCATAAAGATCGCGGGAAGTTGCCGAGTGCCTGTGTCTAAGTGCTATTAGCTTATTGGCAAATATATCCTCTTTTTTCATAACAAGCATTGAAGTTCCATAAAATTCAAGAAGTTGGTAACCATTAACTGATTCTATTTCTCTTGTCGATATCTCAATTTTTATTCCAGATCTCTCTTTTGTGTGTACTAAAAAGAAAAAGACCGTATTTTCTTTGATATGATTATCAGTAATGGTTCCGTATTTTTCTAGGATGCTTGGCATAGTTTCAAAAACAAGGAGTTTTTTGTCTAAATTAAGCAGATTGAAATCCAGATCAGTAGAAAATCTTGGGAGTTTGTAGAAAAAGTAACAGGCCGTCCCTCCTTTAAGTCCGAGCAAGGGAGATAGGTCCTTATGAGAATAGATCTCGTTAAGTATGTTTCGCATTGTGGTTTCGTGTTTAGTACGATCCAGCATGTTTTTTTAATCCTTTAACTATTTTGTTGAGCTTCTTTTGACCATATATGGGGAGTAAATTTTCGACAGCATCGAAGTCTATACCTCTTAGATTGTCAACCTGAAATGAGGAGCTTATGTACAGCATATCAAGCAATGCCCTTTCTTTAGATGCAATAAAATAATTGCTTTCTTCGTTGATTCCGGTTTTGTTGAGAAGTACCGAATCTTTTACCTGCCTAAAGACAATTTTGTAACCGTTAATCTCCATTTGGAGAGATTCTTTACTGGCTAACGTTATTCGCCTATCCCACTGAAAGATCACTCCTTCTTTATGCAGTACGGTTTCAAAAGAAATATAAGACGGAGTTCTAATTTTATTAGCGAGTTCAAATTCATTGATTTTTCTGCCCTCTATGGCATAAAGGCCTTTTCTTAGTTTTTTGAGCTTGTTGGTTTTTGTGAAGTATTCTACTCGTTCAAGCAACGAGTCGTAGTGGGTATATCCCCATACATTCCCAAAATCCCTTGTTGTAAAAACGGTTTTGGAGGAAGACGTAAATAACAGTTGTAATTTATCTCGATCGTCAGTCATAACCGTACGATATTATACGGTTACGACTGACCAGGCGTCAATACGTCGATTTAAATCACGTAAATTCCTCCTGAAAGCTATTCATTAAATCAAATTAAAATCCTCCTAAGAATGTTCTGTATGAGGAGGTGATTTTT
>MEVH01000004.1 GCA_001772665.1 candidate division WWE3 bacterium RIFCSPLOWO2_01_FULL_39_13 | reverse complement strand
GTATTCCTTAACCCGGTGTGGATCATCCCGGTAAGCTGGAAAAGCTCGCTTTCATAATCGATTGAATTCAAAAGCCTCAAAGCCTCGGCAACTGAGCCTTTAATGAAAAGAGAATCTGAAATATTAAAGCCCGTATAATCCCTTTTTTTACTAAATTCAATCGGAGAAGAGGCCTTTTTTAAAGTTTTGTAGACCGCTGTATTTTTATTTATTAAGGATAAATCTACAATCAGCTCCAGCTCCATTCTTGATTTAACTTGGAGCAAAAAGTCTTCTTTTAGATCAATATCACTGGCAGAGCGGGGCTTTACAACAACCAGACGTTTATCTCCAAACAAGCTTGAAGCGTTTAAAAAATCAATAAAAGACGACAAGGTGTTTTTATCAAGAGTATATTCAGAAACACTACCAGCCTTAAATGTTTTTTTTCTTGATTTTATGTAATTTAAAATCTGAAGCTCGTCATCACCTGAAACCAGAGTAAGCATGTAGCCAGTTTACTCAAAGAGTGTCTGCCTAACAAGTACATGGATTTGATCGAAAGTTCTGTCATTGGGAATAAGGACATATTTTTTGTCATAAAGTGCATCCCTTTCCTCCGGCTCAGGGGCAAAAAGGGAGCCAGCGCCGGCGTAGCCGGCGCTGGCTGGCTCATTTGACAATACAACCTCCGAAATTTCTCCAATATACTTATCATGATAAGTATTATAAAAGAGCAAAACATCTCCTAATACAACGTCTGTCTTGATATTCCGCTGATAATTCCCATACAGTCCGCTTATTTTAGCTGGACTCAAAAGTGTCTCTGCAGATAAAATAGCAACCTTAAACGACTCCAGCACTTTCTGCTGTCTTTTTGCCCGGGCAAAATCTCCGCTTTCCAAAAGGTTGGCGGAATGCCTTGATCTAGAAAATTTAAGCGCCATTTTGCCATCTAAAACCTGATACCCCTTATCAAAATGAAGATGCTCGTATCTGCATGAGAACCTCGTTCCCGAAAGTTCATCATCGCTCATTAAACTTATATCTATTCCACACTTGTCTTCCTCTTTGCCCTCAATCGGATAATCATAATCATCAAATGTATTTTCAACATCAACATTTATTCCCCCAACAGTATCTACTGCCTCGCTGAAGGCATCAAACCCGATCATGACATAATAATGAACAGGTATTCCTGCGACTTTTTCAACAGCCTTTTTAACCATACCCATACTGCATTCTTCATCGCAGGTCTTCGATTTTGAGAGAGCATAAATTTCGTTGATTTTCGATTTGGTTTCGCTTATCCACAAATCTCTCGGGATGGATATAACTACAGGCTTTCTCAGATTTTCATCAAAAGAAATTATCATTATGGTGTCGGTGAGTGTTGAATATACGCTTGAATTATTTGATCTTTTATCCATTCCGAGCACAAGCAGGTTGGTTCTGCTGTCTGTGCTTTTTATTTTCGTGCTGGCAATGTTGTTGCTGGCCACCGAAACGGGCGCAAAAAGGGCTGAAACAAGTTCAGGATATTTGCTTTTTACTATAATTCCGCCAGTCAGCAGGATGGAAAATACTCCAAGAAAAAGATATTTAAAAACAACTAGAGGCTTTTTAGGATTCCTAATAATATTGTCCATAATTTTAATCTGACTTCTACGGAAGCTTATCAAACAGTCCTGTTTCTAAGATTAAGATAAGATTTCCAGGCATAATCCACTGCTTTCCTGACCAAAAGAGAAAACCCGGCGGCATCAAGACTTGCTGTACCAACAAGAAAACCACCTATAAAATCCTGTTTAAGATAATCGTTGATGTTCTTTTTGTCAATACTCCCACCGTAAATGAACTTGTTCAGCCCCCATTCGAAATGAACCTTTTTCAAATCTTTTATTGAGGCCGGCTTTCCTGCTCCAATTGATCCAACAGGCTCATATGCTAACATAATATCACCAACAATCTCTGGTTCTATCTGCTTCAGCTCGTCTTCCGAACTGAAGCACACAATAGGAATTATCCCAGCTTTTAAAGCACTATCAATTTTCTGATTTACTTCCAAAGGGGTCTCGCCCATTGATCTTCTTTCAGAATGACCAATTATGCAGTATTTAACCAGGCTTGAAAGCTGAAAAGCCCCAGTCTCACCAGTATGAGAGCCTTTCAATTGAGCAGAAATGTCCTGTGATGCCACGCCGATTACATCACCAAGATCATGTTCTTTTAGAACCATCTTTAGAGGATAAATCAGCGGGAGTGAAGGAGAAACTACAACTTCAACTTTATCGGGGCAGACCCTTAAATCTTCAATAAGCTTTCTGTCTGCCGAAAAATCAGAAACCCATGCGTCAAGCTCAGAAACATCTTTATTTTCTTTCCAATTTGCGACTATAAGCATACAAATGCCAAAACTAAGTCCTATTTTCAAGAATATCATCGATCTTAATTCTCGTGTCGCCGACAAGAGAAGGCAAAGCCTCTAACTCGTTATGATGGTAATTATATCCCACACTGTTTAAACACGCATACACATTAGGAATATCTTTATAAATGCTTTCGGCATAGGCACAGGAAATAAGGCACCTTGGGAGAATTGCTACATTTAAATCTTCTTCTCCGATTTTTGACTTATCACACCCGATTGGACACCCAAAGCATGAAGGATTGTTTCTCGGCTCTACGGTAAGCATTTTATAATCATCAAGTATTTTGCTGTAAAGCCTTTCGTAATCATAATAATTCTTTAATTCAAGGCTATCAGTGCTTTCTATTGTTACAGACACTCCTCCCTTGGGAA
The DNA here is from genome assembly GCA_001772665.1 of candidate division WWE3 bacterium RIFCSPLOWO2_01_FULL_39_13. Classification (GTDB taxonomy): domain Bacteria; phylum Patescibacteriota; class WWE3; order 2-01-FULL-39-13; family 2-01-FULL-39-13; genus 2-01-FULL-39-13. The sequence continues at coordinate 22,173 of MEVH01000004.1, read as the reverse complement.
AAGGATTTTTACCTCTAATATCTCCAAATGAAAAATATCCAAGTGAAAATGCACCGTTATCCGAAATGGAAAAGCTAGCCGGGCTGTTTTGAAATGAATCAGCATCTAGAGAATCAATAGAAACATCCGCTTCAAAAATACTTATGCCAAGGTATTTTTCAGTTTGACCCTTGAAAACAAACGCGTCAATATCAGCCATGGTCATCATCCCCGCAATATCCCCCCCGCCATAAAGCTCAACAAGGCTGTTTTGATTTATATAAAGCAGATTTGATTTCGACACATAAGGGAAATAACCGCAAAGAGGACCGGCAGTAAGTATTACCGGAGAATCTTCAAGATTATCAAGCATAATCCGGGTGCTTATTCCAATCCCGCCGATATATGGGAAAAGATCTTCATGAATCTTAAATTCAGAACTTTCTTCTGAAAGATCTATATATAAAACCCTCTTGTATTCGTTATTCATGTAAATCAAATACTAACAGAATCATTAGTGAAGCTCCATTGAAAATCTACGAAGAAACAATATCAAAACAGTTCTGGGGGCATATGCTGACGATCTTGTCTATGTTTTTTATTACTTTTCCATAGTCTATTTGGATTTTATACATAGTCGGCTTGCCTTTTACGGTGATTGGAGATCCTTTAATCCCGAGCATGCGGTTTTCATACCTTGATGCAGCTAAAGAGCAAAGACGGCAACCTATGCATTTTTGTTCACGGGGAACTGCTAAATATCTTGCTGGCATAATTAAATGTGTCCGCTGGCCTTAACAGCAACATCAACCAGCCGATTCGAATAAGCCCATTCGTTGTCATACCAGGCAAGAACCTTAACCAAATTCCCGCCGACAACCCTGGTCATGTTTGAATCAAGTATTGCAGAGTAAGTTGTTTTGATAATGTCTGAAGACACAAGAGGCTCTTCTGAATATTTCAGGATTCCTTCCATTTCCGGCCAGTTTTGAGCTTCCGAAAAAGCTTTATTGATTTCTTCCACGGTTGTATTTCTTTTAAGTAAAGCTGTTATATCTGATATAGATCCGCAGATAACCGGCACCCTCAAGGCTATCCCGTCAAAAATATTTTCGAGTTCAGGAATAACCTTAGCCACAGACTCAGCAGCTCCTGTAGAAGAAGGGACGATATTGGCTGCGGCAGCCCTTCCTCTCCTCATGTCTTTCCCTTTATCTGGTCCGTCAATAAGACCCTGTGTGGAGGTATATGCATGAACTGTAGAAAGCATTGCCTTTTCAATCCCAAAGGTTTTTGACAATACATGCATTACAGGTCCTGCGCAATTAGTAGTACATGAGGCATTCGAATAAAGCTCTTTTGAATAATCAATATCCTCCGTACCAAGCACAATAGTAGTAAATTCATCGTCTTTCGCCGGAGCAGATAGTATTACCTTTTTAGCACCTGCCTGAAGGTGCTTTTTTGCATCCTCGGCTTTAGTAAAAAAACCAGTACACTCCAAAACAATATCAACATTTAAGTCCTTCCATGGAAGCTCTAAAGGATCTTTAACAGCAAGCACCGGGAAATTTTTATCACCAATGACTAGATCTGAATCAGTAAAGGAGACAGGCTTTTCGTATCGTCCATAAACAGAATCGTACTTAAGAAGATAAGCAAGAACTTCGGGGGTCGTAAGGTCATTTATTGCAACAACGTGGAGATCATGCAAAGACTCCGCACGCTCTAGAAAAATTTTAAATGCAGCCCTGCCAATACGGCCAAATCCGTTTATTGCGATATTCATAGGTTTGAATCAATCCACTGTTTCAAAACTGGCTCTGTTATCAATCCAATTTTTCTATCGATTTCTCTCCCGTCCTTTAAAATAACAAGAGTTGGAATGCTCATTACACTAAACTCCATTGCTTTGCTTTGAGAACTATCCACATCAACTCGTTCTATCTGAACCTTATCTTTATACGTTTTCTCTATGGCCTCCATTAATGGTTTCATGGCCTGGCATGGTCCACACCACTCGGCATAAAAATCTATAAGTGTAATCATAACGCATATCAAATATTAATAAGACTTTCCAGTATTCATAAGCATTCTACATACTCCAGTTAAAAAATCAAACCACCTGTTTTAAGTGTTATAATCAGTCCGCCATGATTTTTGCTCACGCTTTTATTGGAATGATTATTGCTTTCGCATATGAATCTGTATACCGAGGGAAGGGCGTTTTCAGCAATCCAAGGCAAAAAATGGCGCTTTGGACATCTGCGATCTTAGGGTCTATATTTCCAGATTTCGACATCCTCTACCCGATTTTCATTAACACGCAGGCAGACCATAGGGAGCTATTGACGCACTCGATGATTCCCTATCTTTTCGTACTCGCCTTAATTATTGGAGGATCTCGGCTTCACCAATATACCAAAATCCAGGCATCTGTGATTGCAGTTTTTTTTATCGGGATTTTGTTTCATTTGATAGGGGATTCCTTCGTAGATAAAGTTTATTTGTTCAAGCCATTTTCTAATTTTTCGTTTCAGTTTGAACACTCTCAGATTGATAAAAACAAAGGATTTCTAGGATATTTTCACTCTTCATTCATGCTTGCTGAATCTATGATTTCATTACTAGGTTTCGGATTGTTCATAAAAAGTTTTGCAAATTTTCATAAACAGTTTAGATTATTGCTATCTTTTATTGCTATTATAGAAGCAGGGGTCTTTATTGCATTACTGCCCTTTTTATATAGTTTTAACTAAATATGAGCGAAGACGCGGACAAAAATAAATCTGAAGCATTAAAATCAGCCATTGCGCAAATAGAGAAACATTACGGCAAGGGGGCGATAATGCAGATGGGCGGAACATCCCCAGTACCAAACTTAGAGGTTGTTTCTACAGGATCCCTGACTTTGGACATTGCCACAGGAGTAGGAGGAATTCCAAGAGGGAGGATTATTGAAATATACGGTCCCGAATCTAGCGGAAAAACCACGTTAGCACTTAGCATAATTTCTGAGGTGCAAAAGCTTGGAGGAAAAGCTGCATTCATTGATGCTGAGCATGCATTTGATCCTATTTATACAAAAAACATCGGAGTCAAAGTTGACGAGCTTTATATATCCCAGCCCGACAACGGCGAGCAGGCGCTTGAAATAACCGAGACTCTTATTAGAAGCTCGGCTATAGATTTGATCGTTATTGACTCTGTTGCTGCGCTGACGCCAAGAGCCGAAATAGAGGGCGAAATGGGGGACAGCCATATGGGTCTACAGGCTAGGCTTATGAGCCAAGCTTTAAGAAAAATTACAGCGATTGCAAACAGAAGCAGAACAATTATTCTTTTTACAAATCAAATTAGAGAAAAAATAGGCGTTATGTTTGGGAATCCCGAAACAACAACAGGGGGACGATCGCTGAAATTTTACGCGTCAATAAGGCTGGAAATTAGAAGAATACAAAGCATAACGGAAAAGGGAGTTGCAGTTGGAAACAGAGTCAGAGTCAAGGTCGTGAAAAACAAGGTGGCTCCTCCCTTTAAATCAGCGGAACTTGACATCATGTTCGGGAAAGGCATCAGCCGTGAAGGAAGCATTCTTGATTCCGCAATCGAATACGGGATTATTGAGAGCAGTGGAGCATGGTTCAGATACAAAGGGGAAAATATCGCACAAGGGAGAGAAAACGCAAAACAGTATCTCTCACAAAACCCTAAAATAATGACTGAGGTTGAAAAACATGTTTACGAAAAACTCAAAAAAGGTAGCATCACTCCGACAGAAATAGACGGCAAAAAGTGATATGGTTACAGATGCGTCTTCCTGCCACTTCCAAAAATTTGGAGTTTGAAGTTGCATAAATGTGAAAATTACAAAAATCACCAGGCAGAAAAGAAAACAGGACAGATACAGCGTTATTGTAGACGGGTCCTATGCCTTCAGTATTTCAGCAAATGATCTAATAAAAGAAAATGTTGCCACCGGTGATGAAATTTCTTCTGAAAGAATAGAAGACTTAAAGCTGAAAGCAGGGGTAAGTCTTCTATTGTACAACAGTATAATATTCCTAGGGTCAAGACCGCACAGCGAGCTGGAGGTAAACAGATATTTGAAAAGAAAGATCTACAAAAACGAGGAGCTGAACAAACTTGAATTACCTAAAAAACTATCCATACTTTACGAAGTTATTCGATACCTAAAGAAAAATAAATACATAGATGACAAAGGTTTTGCTGAATGGATATCATCACAGAGACTTTCACAAAAACTTCCCAAAGGTAGAATTTTTATTAAACAGGAGCTTGCCCAAAAAGGCATAGATCCTGAAATATCTGACCAAATTATAAAGGCAATACCAGATGAGGACGAAAAAGATAGGGCAGTACAAGCTGCAAAAAAGAAACTGGCAAATCTGTCCGAAGCAAATCAAAATCCAATCATTTTGAAGCAAAAGATATTAAAATACCTTATGGGACGAGGGTTTGAATATACAACAGCATCCAGCGCTGTTGACAGTATACTGACTAATCCATAAAATAACACTGTACAAAAGGTCAAGAGGCCTTTTTCAGTATTTAATTAAGCAAGGTGTTGACAGAGAAATAACATCAAAGGAAGAAGCAGAATTTGTTCATGAGAGGCTTTATTATCTTAACCAGGTTTTTATATTGATTAAGGTTAAAGGAAGTTTATCAAAAAAACGAAATGATACATGGTAAAAAATCAAAAAATACTTCAGAATATCCTGAGATAAAACACAGCGTCAGCTATAAATCAGCCTGCTGATTCTTTCTCTGAAAACCCCGTAGAACAAGAAAAATGAGTTTAGATGCAGTAATATTATCAATAATAACCCCGCTCGTAACTGTAATAGCAGCATACTTTGCGGTTATCAAACCATCAAAGGAAAATAAAAAAGACACAGACATTAAGAAAGATGAGGTTGGCAAAGAGATCAAGCAGAAAGAAGAAGAACTGCTCAATTTGGCAAAAGAGAAAGCCAAAGGTCTTACCTTCGAAGCCCAGAGCGAGGCGATAAAAATCAGACAAAACGCTGAGAACGAAGCTAAAAACATATCCCAAAAAGCAATTGAACTTGAAAGAAAAGCCGACAAAAGGCTGGATGAGATCTATGTAAAAATTAAAGAGATCGACGAAAGAGAAAAGCGTGTAGAAAACACTAAAAACCAACTTAAAACTAGAACACAGGAAATCGAAAATCTAAGACTTAAACAGATTTCAAGGCTGGAAAGCATTGCTTCACTGACAAAAGAAGAGGCAAAGGATCTCATGATTCACAATCTCGAAAAAACCCTTGAAAACGATATCGCAAGAAGAATTAAAGAATATGAAGAAAAACTTCAGCTTGAGTCAGATAAAATAGCGAAGGACATACTGGTAGACGCAATGCAGCACGCTTCAACCGACTATGTTCCTGAATACACAATATCAACAGTAAAGCTAAGTGATCCCGATATAAAAGGGAGAATTATCGGGAAAGAAGGCCGTAATATTAAAGCCTTCGAAGACTTAACCGGTGTAAACGTTGATTTCGAAGAAAATGACGAAGTAAGGCTGTCAAGTTTTGATGCCGTAAGACGGGAAATAGCGAAGTTGTCTATGGAAAAACTTTTGAAAGACGGTAGAATCCAGCCTTCGCGTATAGAAGAGATTGTTAAAAAGACTAAGGATGAGATGGACAAGATACTTCTCGTGGCTGGTGAAGACTTGTGCAGAAGAGTAAGTGTATATAATCTTCCAAAAGAGCTCGTTCAAAAATTGGGACACTTTAAATACAGAACATCTTATGGCCAGAACATGGTACAGCATACGCTTGAAGAGACTCTAATAGGGGTAAAGATCGCCCATGAAATAGGAGCTGATGTTGCTTTGACAAAGCTGGCATGTCTTCTCCATGACATTGGCAAGATAATTACAGATAAAGAAGGCAGCCATATTGAACTTGGTGCTGACTATGTTAAAAAATTCAACATTCCTCAGACTGTTGTAACAGCAATTCTTGAGCATCACGAAGACAAGCCGTCGTCTGTTGAAGGGGTGATAGTCCAGATTGCCGACTCTATTTCTGGGTCTAGACCTGGTGCTAGATACGAAGATTTGGAAAATTATGTAAAAAGAATGAAAAGTTTAGAGGAGATCGCAGCTTCATTTGATGGTGTAGAAAAAGCATATGCGATTTCAGCAGGGCGCGAGTTAAGGGTAATTGTGAAACCGCATGAGGTCACAGATGCACATGCTGTCAAGCTCAGTAGCGATATAGCCAAAAAGATTGAAAAAGAGCAAACATATCCAGGGACTGTGAATGTAGTAGTCATCAGAGAAGTGAGAGCAGCATCTACTGCGACATAATTTGTCATATTAACCAGAAAATGATTGACAAATCAACCTCATTCGCGCTATGTTGATTTAGCATAGCTGAATCTTGTTGAAATAACAAGGTTAGGCGAAGCAAAGACTTTCAAGTTCTCTATTAAGGGGGTGATTAGTGTGACCAAGACAGAATTAGTTGAAATGCTGGCCGGCAAGCTGGATATGCCCAAGGCCCAAGTTCGCAGAGTAGTCGATGCTATGGTCGAGGGAGTCTCTTCTACGTTGGTAAGAGGAGAAAAAGTTCAGGTGTCTGGCTTAGGAACCTTTGAAGTAAGGAAAAGAGCCGCAAGAGACGGAAGAAATCCTCAGACTGGAGCTAAGATAGTGATCCCTGCAAGAAATGCAGTTGTCTTTAAGGCGGCAAAACCCCTTAAAGAGGCAGTAAAGTAATCACTGCTTGCACCTAAAGAAAAAGACGGTGGCTAAACGCACCGTCTTTTTTGATTTATACAACCACCTTTACTATGCCACTCAAAGCCCCCGACTTCAGTCGGGGGATGAAAAGGCGTCCGCCTGAGGCGGACTCACGCAGTGAAGGCATTGGAAGCCGCCAACTCCTGTTGGCGGTATTCACTACAGTTTTCCGAGAGAAGTATGTTGATCCAAAATCTAAGAAGTTCTAGATTTAGCCACCCCAGAAAAGATTTCATCAACCCTCATAAGCCAATTTTGCAGACGCAGCTTGCTTCTTCTTATAAAAAGCCGCCTCCTCATTGATCTTTTGTATATAACATCTTTTATCCTTCTGATCTCTTTATACAAAACTTCTGTTTCCCAAAAAACAAGCAGACCAGAGGGTATTATCATCCCTATTACAAGACCAGCAGGTTTTTGCACAAAACTTACCGCGTATCCAATAAATGGAATCTTAAAAATAACCCTGCCTTCTATGATATCAGTGTAAATCTGCCAAGGATCGTCAGTATCATTTGCATCTCCTCTGGTTACAAAATATTCTCCGTTGTCAAAGCTTTTGCCGACAATCCTATGAGTTATTGTTTTTGCTAGATCCACAGGATTTTTAAAAGTAATTATGTCGTTAATCTCATAACTTTCAGATGATCTTGTAATCACTGCAGAATTTTCTTGTATTGCCGGCTCCATAGAACTCGAGGAGGCGTAATACAAGCCTATACCTTTGTACTTAGCGTTTTTCAGATAACTTGCAGTACTTAGAAACAATAGTATAAATACTGCAAAGATTTTTATTGATGTTTTCATATCTTTAATCTAACCGGGATAAATAACGCAAAAGATGAGTCTTTATCCCGGCTAAAATCACCTCTTTACTCCTCTACACCGGTAAACACAAAATCATAAACAGCCGACTGGCCGATATTTGAATCGGTTACACCCGTACCGTCAAATTTTAGTGCTACTCCCTTAACCTCTCCGGATCCAAGTAATCCAACTGGAAAAGTATCATTTCTCCAGCGGAGTATTGTATCGTACCCATACGAAACCCCTTCTTCTCCACTGTCCAGAACTCCATTGTTGTTTGCATCATTCCAGGCAACGGCTTTAACAAAAATGTCATCCCTCAAAGTATTAGGGTCATTAATATATTCAGCCTTGCTTACAACATTCAAAGGAGTCGTTCCTTTGTTATAAAGCTTGAGGAGAATAACATCTGACCATATAGAATCAATATTATCTAACACCGGTCCAGCTACAGTATCAGTTAGATTAGAGGACTCTGTCGAACCCGACACATTAAGCAAAAACTTCAAAGCGGTGTTTCCGGCAGTATTGTCTTCTGCGGAGGTTCCGACAGTAAACGAAGTTCCCGCGACTCTCACGCTTTCTTCGAAAACCGCGGATGTCGCTTGAAACAGCGAAACCACTGCCATTGCAATAATTACCAAACTGGCAAGTATCTTTTTCATCTTTTTCACCTCCTTTAATTAAGTAATTTACATGCGGGGCAATTGGAGAAAACTTATAAGTTCGTACCAAATCTCAGTCTCAATTCCCCGCCATAGAGCTTCGAAATTTGCCTGTATTTCACAAAGCTCCATGATTAAAGTCTATAGATCAAAAATGACAAAGTACTTTTCGAATTGATAATCTATAGTGAACAGAATGAAACAAAACAGGAACAAAAACCTAAAAAGTCTATTGCGAAAACTCCATTTCCCAGGATTTTAGCTACTGTATTGGAACTATTTAAGGAGAGAACATCCGAGGGAGGACGAATCCACAGGGTATATCCATATTTCTATTCTGCTAACACCTGCTGTATCCACAGCCACGGCATTTAACGCACCCTTCAGTTTCGATTAGAGTCATATTATTACACTCAGGACACATAGAAGCATTTTTATATGCTACATCTGCCATGGCCGTCTCGTCACTGGAATCATCGGATTTTTCCTCATGGTTAAACAGGCTTTCTTGAGTGAAATCAAAGCCCTCTTCCAAAAGTGGAGATTCTGGATCTTTAAGTTTACGGCTTAAGTCAAGCTCGTTCATAAGGACTTTCGCTATGGCGTCTGGCATGCTTACTATACGGTCCTGGCCGAAACCTATACTTACGGACCCGCCGATTCCTTTCAGCTGGTAGGCTATTTCTTCGAGTGCTTTATCAGGATCAGAAGAACTTCTCAGCCATCCACTTATCAGCCTTCCCAAAGCTTCAGCCATAGCAGAGGTGTCGCTTCCGCTTTTCCCGAGTGTAATGAAAACCTCAAATGGTTTTCTTCCTGTTTCGCCGTTCCTGTTTACTGTGATAAATGCTTTTCCAAACGGGGTAGATATCTCATGCGTTCTTCCAACAACGACACGTGGGCGGGGTCTTTTCACGTCAATCGCTTTTTCGTTCTCAACCGGCTCAATCACCTCACCGTTTCCAGCTGGATTATCGCTTTTTTTTTCTTTCGTCTCTTTGGTTTCAAGCACAACTTCTTTTCTTGAGCCAGTTATATACACAGTAAGACCCTTGCATCCAAGCCTCCACCCGATTTCATAAACTTTTTTTACATCTTCGACAGAAGCATTCTCAGGGAAATTACATGTTTTAGATATAGAATTATCAACAAATCTTTGAATTACTGCCTGCATCCAGATATGCTCCTCTGGTTTAATGTCGGCTGAGACAACAAATGTATTCTTCATACTAAGAGGGATGTCTTTCATGTGCTGAATAGTTCCTTTTTCAAGGACTTCTTTTATAATAAGATCTTTTTTCTCATCACCTAAGTCTGATTTTTTTAAAGCAGTCTGGAAAGTTGGACTGATATAATCGAGCTTGAGGTTTTTTTCGCCCCCAGCTGCCTGATAGACATTCCTTGAATAAGCCAACGCAAAAACCGGCTCGCAACCGTATCCTTCTACTTCAAATACTGTGGAAGTAGTTCCAGTTGGAGCAACCGTAAGCTGTGTAGAATTGCGGATTCCAAATGCAAGTACAGAATCGCGGATTTTATTCCAATCTATGTCAGGCCTGCTGTAACTGCCTTTGTGCTTAACAAGGGGTTTCGGAGCTTCCCACTTTAAATTCTTTGGATCATAAATGCTTCCTTTTATCCCTGGGAAAGCTCCTCTTTCTTTAGCAAGCTCTACGCTGGCAAGCATAGACTGATACCTTATAAATTCTGTAACCTGTGAAGAAAAGTCAAGGCTTTCTGCGCTTCCGTATCTGATTCCAAGCTTGTACATGGCGTCTGCAAGCCCCATAAATCCAAGCCCTATGCGCCTGTTCCTATGAGCTGACTCTTTCAGCTCGGGGACAGACGGGACATAGGAATTCTGTGTTACTACATCATCAAGAAAACGGGTTCCAAGCCAGACAGAATCCATCAAATGATCCCAGTCTAAAACCACGCCACGTACAGATTCATTTATATTTACGTGGCCAAGGCAACAATTTTCATATGGCCCAAGGTACTGCTCTCCGCATGGATTTGTAGCCTCGAGCTCGTATTGATTCGGAACCGGATTATATTTATTTGCAGTGTCAAGGAATAAAACTCCGGGCTCACCGTTTTTGTGGGCGTACTCTGCTATTCTGTCAAAAATATCCCGCGCCTTAACGGTTTTCCATACTTCACCGTTTCTTGGATTTATTAAATCAAAATCTTCGTTTTTATCAACTGCTTTCATAAACTTATCAGTCATTCCGACTGATATATTAAAATTCGCGATTCTGCCCTCTTCACTTTTGCATGCTATAAACTCTTCTATATCCGGATGATCTACCCTCATAACTGCCATGTTTGCCCCGCGTCTTGTGCCGCCTTGCGCTATTTGGCCAAAAGCTCTGTCATAAGCTTCAAGAAAGCTAACGGGACCGCTTGCTAATCCGTTGCTCGATGAGACCCTGTCGCCCTTTGGGCGCAGCCTTGAAAACGAGAACCCATTGCCTCCTCCTGTCTGCTGGATCAAAGCCGAATCTTTCAGCGTGTCGAATATTCCTCCCCTTTCTCTTCCCATATCATCCTTTATCGGTAAAACAAAACAGGCAGCGAGCTGGCCGAGCTTTGTTTTTGACCCAGTCCAGGTCGGTGTATTTGGGATAAATCGCTTATCCGCCATTAAATTGAAAAAGAGATCCGTGTATTTTCTGATTAATCTTTTGCCGGACTCTGCTCCCGCAACATGTGACGCTACTCTTAAGAAGGATTCTTTGAGACTTTCACGCGGTTTGCCGTCCTTGCCTTTTAAGGCATACCTCCTCATAAATATCTCGTATGCATTGCCCTTTATTTCTATCTCATCAACACTTCTAACTGTATTGAAACCAGTATCAAAGAGCGATTTAGCAGATGATTTCTTTTTTTTCGGCATAATCCCGCTGTTCTACTAAAAAACAGGAGTATTCAACTCCTGTCCTAAATGCAAAATAAGTAAACTATTTGATCTTCTCGAGCTCTTCTTTGAATTCTTCTATCCCGCTGAAGTCGAGAAAAACGCTTGCGAATCTCATGTAAGCGATTTTATCCGAGCTTTTCAGCCGGGTTAAAACCATCCTGCCGATATCGCTTGCAGCAACTTTAGTGGACTTCCGGTTTAGTATTTTCATTTCAATATCATCCACCATGCTGTTGATGTTCTCGTCAGCAAGCCTTTTCTGGGACGCTATTCTTATTCCCCTTTTAATCTTGTCCCTGTCGTAATCCTGCAATGAACCGTCTTTTTTCACAACCTTAATCGGAAGATCTTCAAGACGCTCATAAGTCGTAAACCTTTTTGAACACCTTGTGCACTCCCTCCTGCGCCTTGAAACAGGTTCGTCCGCACTGTCCCGTTTGTCAACAACCCTTGTCTCGGCATTTCTGCAATAAGGACACAACATAAAACTCTAGGGCAATTCCCGCCGATTAGGGCGGGGACACTTGTTTACAGCAACACACAACAGACTGTGTAATAGATAACATCAAACTACAATTTCGGGGATCAGGCAATATCCACCTCAAGATTACTATGAGACCTAACGGCGTTGTTGGGTTTTCTTTCTGTTTCAGACATTATCTTATCAAAATCCTCTTGCTCCAGGGTTTCCTTTGATAAAAGCTCTTTAGCCAGTTTATCAAGAACTTTTCTATTATCCTTAAGTATTTTCTTCGCATTTTCATATTCTGTCTTAATAATTTTTCTAACTTCACTGTCTATTTCATTTGCAACCTTATCGCTGTACCCAATAGACTTCTCTTGCGCACGGGCATCCCACAGGCCGGCATTATCACTCACATAATTAATCGGGCCAAGGCTGCTCATCCCAAATTCAGTAACCATAATCCTAGCAATGTACGTCGCCCGTTCGATATCATTAGAAGCCCCAACCGTCTGCTCAGAAAAAACAAGCTCTTCAGAAACCCTTCCGCCAAGAAGGCTTTCGATTTTTGCAAGCAAAGCCCCTTTAGTCTGGTTGTAAACCTGGTCTTTGGGAACGATTTCTGTATGTCCGAGACTCATGGTTCTGGATACTATCGAGATCCGCGAAACGGGATCGGCATCAGGATTTTTGTCAGCAATCAGGGCATGACCCGCCTCGTGATAAGCAATGATCTGCCGCTCCTTCTCTGACTGCAGGCGCTTTCTCCCCGGACCCAGCTTTACCTTGCTGGATGCTTCTGATAAATCAAGAGGATCAATTTCGGCTGCCCCCTTTCTTGCAGCCAGAATAGCAGCTTCATTCAGCATATTTTCAATATCTGCTCCGCTGAACCCAACCGTCTGCCTTGCAAGCCTTTTAATATCAACATTTTTAGCAAACGGCTTGCCCCTCATATGGATTTTCATTATCCCTTCTCTTTCTACAACATCAGGGAGATCGATTTGTATGTGCCTGTCAAACCTGCCAGGACGCACAAGCGCCGAGTCAAGCATATCGGGCCGGTTCGTCGCTGCAATGATAATGACGTTTGTCCTGACGTCAAACCCATCCATCTCAACGAGAATCTGGTTAAGGGTCTGTTCGCGCTCATCATTGCTGACAGCTGCAGCACGTCCCCTCTGCCGACCGATTGCGTCTATCTCATCTATGAAAATAAGAGAAGGAGAAGTCTCTTTTGCAACTTTAAAAAGATCCCTGACTCTTGCCGATCCTACACCGACAATCATTTCTATAAACTCGCTGCCGGCTACTGAGTAAAACGGAACATTTGCTTCGCCAGCTATTGCCCTGGCAAGAAGAGTTTTACCTACCCCAGACGGCCCGATTAAAAGGATGCCCCTTGGAATCCTGGCTCCAAGCTTGCGGTATTTCTCTGGTCTTTTAAGAAAATCAACGATCTCAAAAAGCTCGTTTTTTATTTCTTCCGCCCCTGCCACATCTTTAAAGCCGATTTTATCTTTAGAATCCTTGGAATATAACTTGGCCCTAGATTTCCCTATGCTAAACAATCCTCCTGAAGACCTGCCGGCCTGCCTGAAAATCCACCAAAGGAAAATCAAAGTTGTAAGCGGTATAGCCAGATTTGAAAGGATTTCTATCCAGGAAATGCTCTGTTTCTCAAAAATACCAGAAGATACAAGACTTGGATCAATATTTTGCAGACTCAGCGTTTCAATAAAGCTTATCTGCGGCTCCTTAGTGCTTGTATAATTCTGCCCGTCTTTAAGCTGAATATCCAGGTTGTTTCCATCAATGGTTACCTTGCTGACCTTTTCCTCTCTAATAAGCTGAAAAGTTTCTGTGATCGAAATGGGTTCTTTTTTGTCTTTATCTGGAGAATTAACAGGAAGCAGAAATGACAAAACACTCCAGGCGACTAAAATAACAAGCAGAATAATAAAGGGGTTAAGTTTGGCATTCCCAAGTTTTTCTTTTATTCCATTTTTACTCTGTTCTTTATCCTCTGACACTCAGATATAATACAACAATTCATTAATTTTTTCTTATTTATTCATCATTAATTAGCATTCTTTCAATTTTTTGTTCACTAGATATTCATCCTATTTTGCTATCATTTAGGTATACTATGAGACCCTTTTATATAAAGATTATGGGACGTGCCATTATATAGCCCTGACTTGGCGGGGCTTTTAGTGAATGTTGAAAACTTATGGATATGCCAAATCTAGTAAAAAATTTGCTGTTTCCGGAATTTTGTACAGCCTGTGGAAAACCCGGGAACACACTATGCTTAGACTGCCGTCAAAAAATGGATCCAATTAATCTGCAGTACTGTATAATTTGCGATCGGTATTCAGAAAAAGGAGCCACTCACAAAGTATGCATGACTCGATTCACTCCCGACAAATTCCTTTCTGTTTTTGCCTACAACAGCACAGCTAAGAAAATAATATTGAGATCAAAATTCGGATCAAAAAGCTTTAAACTGCTCGATATATTAATCCGCTCGAATGCTAACATGGAAACTTTGAAACAACTACCAGAAATAGACGTCGTTGTCCCCATCCCTATGGTAGATAAAATATTCAACAGACGGCTGATAAACCATTCAGAATATATCTCGAACAAAGTCGGAGACATACTAAAAAAACCCTCAGTGGAAATACTTGGAAAAAGATGCTTTTCAAAAAGCCAGAAAAGACTCAAAAAAGATCTTCGCTTTCAAAATATAAAAGGATGGATTTTTCTGAAGAATCAACAGACCGAAATTAAAGGAAAAAGAGTTCTCCTAGTAGATGATGTTGCGACTACCGGGGCAACTCTTCTCGAAGCATCAAGAGTTTTAAAAATGAACGGAGCCGAAAAAGTATACTGTTACACCTTAGCCAAAGATCTGCGCTATAATTAGCACGATACGGGAAAATGTCCGTAAAATACACCATGGTATTTAACGCGCTTTTGCAAAAGCCGAAGAATGTTACATTTGAGTCGCAGGAAAAAGGCGAAAAGGTCTATTTTATACTTAGAAGACACCCAATTACCAACATTGGATGGCTGTTTTTTTCGTTGGTTCTAATAGTAATTCCGCTGGCGTACCTCGCCTTTGCTCCCAATCTCGAAGACACATTTATCATAAGATTGAACCCGAACTACGAGTTCATCCTTATAATTATGTGGTATTCACTTACAATGCTTTATACCTTTGAATCTTTTTTGATGTGGTATTTCAGCACATACATTATTACTGATAAAAGAGTTATTGATGTGGATTTCACAGGACTCTGGGGGAAAAGGGTATCTGAGGCTCCTCTTGATAATGTAGAGGACGCAACTTACCAGACAAGGTCATTCTTAAACATTTTATTCGACTACGGAGATATTTTTATGCAGACAGCCGCAGAAAAAACAGAGTTCGAATTTGATTCTGTTCCAAAACCGGGGATGGTGCACGACACACTTACAGACCTTGTAGAGGCACGCAAAAGGAGGTACAGATGAGCTTTTATCCATTAGCGCAAACCGCACTAGTAATTTTTCTTGGGATCTACTCAGTAATTGCGGTAGTCGTAATCAAACAGATAAATTTGATGTCAAGCACCATTAAAAGCGACTCAAACAAATACCTTTATCTCTTGTCATTCATCCACCTGTTTATTGTCCTCGGAATGCTCGCATTTGCAATTTTTGTGTTGTGATGCTTCATGTATAATTGACCTAGAATGGAATTCTCACTAAAGATCCAGCATCTAGGTGGAAACGAGGCACTATCGGAAAACCGGATTTTTTTGACGCATGAATTTGAAACTCCTGAGGAGAATGTGCTTGTGAAAAGAGGCAGGCTTTTTATTGCAATAGGACTCGAATCTGCTGCCGGATTCGATCTGTCATCTGCAGCCAGTCTATTTTTTGAAACTACCCAAGAAAGCTATTACCGCGTTACTGACGATACTCCGTTAAATGCCATAGAAAAATCTTTAAACCGGGCCTATCAGACACTATTATCCTTCAGATCTGAAAATGAGGAGTCAGGTCTTGGATCTGCCGAGTCAAATTTAAAATTTTCTTTCTGCACTGCGCTTATATGGAACAAAGTTTTGTATGTCAGTTATCTTGGGCACCCTGCAGCATTTCTCATACGTGGCGCCGGAGCAAGAAATCTTGGAACAGAACATCCGGCCTCAGAAATATGGACCAACTCAAGCATTCTCGATGACGACGACGTTATTGTTATCGGCACCGAAGAATTCGCCAAAACCTATCCGCCGGCCGAAATAATCAGCAGCCTTGGATCAATTTCAGAGACATTGAGAAATCAGCCTGAACACGAGAAACTTAAAGCTATCCTTATTAAAACATCTATTAAAAGCTCGGTATCATCTGAATCATTTCTTGACCGCATTAGAAACACTAGAATAAAAAATTCGATAACAAATTCTTTACGAAGCGTACAGGACAGGATTGTTAAAAGTCAGAAATTATCGGACAAATTCAAATTTTACCAGAGCAAAAAGGCGGCTCCGATTTCTTCGATAAGCAGATCTTCTCAGAAGTCTGCTGTTAAGCCCGGTCTCTCTGCCGAATCTGTGTCAAAAAGGATATCAAAGGTGAACCGCAGAAAAAGAGAAGCCAGGCAGATTATGGTTGGTCTTGTCATGATAGCTGCAGCGGGATATGCTGGATATAGGCTGATCTACAGCAGTCCAGAACAAAACAACCCCGAAAGCAATCTAACATTAAACTCCGAAGAGAAAGAGGATAAAATGTACAGCGAAATAATGGGCATTCAGTCACGAAATCTCAATTATCCTCTTATCGCAAATATAAGCGATGCAACAGAGAAGTTTCAGCCTGCAGGGCTGGCAGCATCTAAAGGAAATGTTGTTATTCTGCTGAACTCAGCTAATAGTTCACTAATCCAGGTTGACATTGAAACTCAAAAAATTGAGGAAATAGGCATAGGGTTTGAGAGGGCAGTCATAATAAGATGCGGTGAGGGCCTAGATTTATGCGGGCTTTACGGAGGTCATGACTTATATGTTGTTGATCCCGATACTCCTGACAATATAGACCGATACACCATAAATCTTGATGGAGTAGTTGATATCTACCCTTACGGCAGAGCGGTGTATCTTTTGACTTCCGGTGGAATCTATAAGTCTGCATTGGATAGTACTTCTTCTCCGGAAAAATGGTCAGATGACGGCGAAAATTTCTTTAATGCATCATCATTTGCGGTTGATGGAAGCGTCTATGTTTCTGCAGGCGGGAAAATATACAAGTACTATAATAAAAAGCTTGTTGCAGATTTCAGTATCGATAGCAGCCGGCTTCATGACCCTGGCAAAATTGCCGTTCAAGGGAATACTCTTTATGTTATGAATCTGCAGACACATTCAATAGCCCTTTTTGCCAAGCAGACGGGAGAATTTCTAATGGAGATAAAGATAGAAGGATACACCACCGAAGCAGGACCGAGCCTGTTTACTGTAACCAGAGGTGCTAAACATAAAATTATATTTTTAGAAGGATCTTACCTGTACAGTATAGATCTTGAATAATATGTCTGTTGTAATCAGGAACCGGAAAGCTTATTACAATTACGAAATTGCTGAAAAGTACGAGGCTGGGATTAAGCTCTTTGGGTTAGAGGTCAAGGCTATAAAAGAAGGAAAAGGTCAGCTCGCAGGCAGTTTTATAAAAATCGAGGGCAATTCAGTTTGGATTATCGGTCTGCATATTCCGCCTTATTCTAAAAGCGGGAATCTGCAAAGTTACGATCCGTCAAGAAGGAGAAAACTCCTATTAAGAAGCGAGGAAATAAAGTCGCTAAAGGGGAAGATGGATAGAAAGGGCTATTCTCTTGTTCCTCTGAAAATTTACCTGAAGGGAAACCTGATAAAAGTACAGGCAGGTCTTGTTAAAGGAAGAAAAAAGGTGCAGAAAAAAGAAGAATTGATAAAAAAACAGCAAAAACGTGAATTGGACAGAATGACAAAAGTCCGGATCAGATAAAACACCCACGTACACGAAGAGGTTCTCCCTGCTGATTAGTAGACCCGCAAACCCGTCTAGAGACAAAAAAGGACATTTTGATGCACAATTCGCGCAAATATGCTACAATGACCCTCAGCTTGGGGATGTATCAGGCATCGCCTAGAAGAAGAAACTGTTAAATCAAGCAGACCTGACATAAGTCTTTAAACTGGGTCAAAGTTAAGTGCAAAACAATTTGCAAATGCTGACGTAGAATACGCTTATGTGTAAAACTACAAACGGAATTATCCTTATCAGCTGTTCGGCAGACGTGGTCTCTTGGTAACACATGCCGGGCAAAACCTTACCAAGAAAATCATTACTAGCGTGCGCAACAAGGTTTGAGGTTTTACCGCACACGCCGTAACTAAAACTTATATGCTTGTAAAATTTTAACCGTAGAAACTTTTAGCACGGGGGTTCGACTCCCCCCATCTCCACCAGATAAAATAACGATTTACGGGAGGTTCCCTCGGCTCGCCGAGGAGTAGCTCAGAAAAACAGGGCGCCTGGAGTCAGTTTCGAAGACCTCGAGACTGGCTTTAGGCGCTTTTTTTATTCCATAAAAGGAGATAATAATGCCAAACGATCGGCAATTTTGGAAATCCAAAAATCCTTCCGGAGAAAGGAACACGTCAATCGATGTACTTTGTAAAAACCTTTCAAATTCAGTCATCTAGATTCTTCATGCCGTCAGAATTTACGATCAAATTTTTAAGCTCATAAACAATGTCTCTTTGATCATTGGGTAAAAACTTGAAAAGATCTTTTTCAAGATCACTCTGTTTATACTTTCTAATCTTGTCAAAAAATTTGTCTTTATCAAAATATATATCTATTAACTCCATTTTCGCTTTGATAAAATCTGGTCTCACATCGACCTTCTTGTTCAGGAGGTACCATATATCGTACAAATCTCTTCCTTTAGATCGCTGAAAAACTGTTCTAATTTTCTCTGCAAAGATTTCGGCCTCACTCATAACTTTTATCAGGGAATAGCTTTGTACAGGAAATTCTGTCGGGATAGTCTTTTGCAATACATCAAGAGATTCCTCGTCTCTAAAAGAAAAATCAAGCTTAATAGTTAATGGCATTGGCGATATTTCGGTATCGAAATATATTTTCGCACTATAACCTTGCAAAACCTTAAGTTCCTTGAAGTATAAGCCAGGTATTGTTTTTTTAGCAGACTCTATTGAATCGCTTATCAAAGATTTTACTTCTTTCACTTTTAACTTGGAATTAAAATCCAAATCTTCTGAGAAACGCGGAGATTGGTACATTAAACGAATTGCTGTCCCGCCCTTAAAAACCAATTTCTCACTTTGCATAGACTTGTATGCATGATTCAGAAAAACAATTTGTAAGTACTCTCGCAGTACCGTAAATTTGTCTATCTTGAGTTTGCTTGAATACTCTTCAAGGATTTTATTGTCGATCATTTAATACCTCATTAAGACGTGAATTAACCTGTCTATTATATTTCTTCGCGAATTCTTGCAATCTAGTTTCGTCAATTGAGTTTAAATCCAAATCACCCTGACCGATTTTAGTTATGCCTTTGGTGTCAAAATACACCATATCAAGCAAGGCCTTTTCGCGAGTTGCGATTAAGAAGGAGTCCAATTTAACATAACCGGCAAATAGTTCATCTTTGATAGTACTGTACGAGTACTCTTTTGCATTTATCACCACCTTCTTTGATTTTTTAGTCGAAACCGATGTTACCGAATAAGAGAATTGAGCTAATATTCCATAATAAGATAAGGCTGATTCTAAGCTTATATACGAAGGCTGGTAAAGAAAATTTGCTATCTCAAAATCGTTCAAGTTCGAATCTATAACCATAAACTTTCCATCTGTAAGCCTTGTGATAACAGTTTTCTCGATCAATCTATCGGCAATTTTATAGATCGTATTTTTATTGGTACACCCTGTAAATTTGGCGAGAACACCATAATCAAGAAACTTTATGTTCTTCTCTTGAAGTTGTTTGTATATCGCCAAGGCATCAGACGATCCCATGATTCGTATTGTATCATACCAATCAGGGAACCGTATAAGCCGTCGAAACTTCAACCGTAAGTCTAACCAACTTATCAGATTTTTCGACATATTCAACCTTGGCGAAACCGATCATCCCTCTATCACAAGGCTGACCTCCGCCTTCAGGGTAAAAGATAGTTTGATCTAAAATAATATTGTTAAGGTTTCTTGCAGGGGTAATTGAAAGAACTTTCGCTTGCAGCTCTTTCAAATAACCGTCTTCATAGTAAATTTGCTTGGTTTTCATGGGTACATTTTACCATTCACGGTGCCATATACCACGTACATTGCGTGGTTAACCGCGACGTGCTAAGGGTGAAAAACGAAACAACTGATTACAACTTAACGGCATGAGGTCTACCATATAAATCCACTTACCCTCATTGGAATACTATCAAATTTCCGGAAAGGTTGAATATTCTTGCATCGAATTCGGCTCCCTTTGGCAACTTGACCAATGTGCCGGCAAATCCATTGCGATCACCCAATTCGGCCATTTTTACTGCATGCGCAAATCCCTCTCCAACATCATATAATCTGCAGAGATATGCGAACTCTCTTGATCTATAGTACCGATTCCTCTCGTTGTCTTCCTTCTCCTCGTCCCCATTATTACGTTCGTGCTCCGCATCAACAGCATGCATAAAGGTCTTATTCGTAACTCCAAATCCAGCACCATCTCTGGTTTTTACAGCATTTGTTATCTCTCTAAACTCAGGCTGTTCAGAGGGAATACCAAAAACATTAATTGAGCTGACAACCTCTATGTCCATTTTGAGACTGCTACCTATATTGCGGTAGTAACCAGCCATTCCGGCAGTATATCTTACTATCTTTTCATGGTTATTTTTAGTATTCATTTCTTCAGGTCTTAGCAGTTCATGATCCATTATGGGAACGACAACCTTTACGGGGATACCGATTTGGTTTAATGCTGACGGAAAGAAAACATTCTTTTCCTCTTCTTCCAAAACCTTGCTTGCGATCTTAACCTCGAATCTGCCTGTCATAGAGGAGTATCTGAAATCGCTTAAGTCCTCAATAACTTGCTGTTCTCCGTTTTCGTCGTAGTAATATCTTAAACATTGAGGCAAAAAGAAAAGAATTGGACAATCTTCCGCTATAGATAAATACAGGGCATCTTTAAACTTTTGTAATTTTTTCCCGGAAATTACTATACCAGTTAACAAGACAATTGATCTTGCCTTAACATATTTACATGCTTTTTCGTCATCTTCGAAAAGATCCTGCGCTTCATCACAAAATCCACCTACGGCTCTAGAAAAATCTTCTTCTACACGTGTACTCAGCTTTTCTCTTAAGTATAACTCCATATCAGCCGGAGTAATTCCTTTCCGTAAATCTGACTCGTACTTTATCGCCGCCTCACGAAAATATTTCCCAAAAGCGACCGCCTCTGCTTTTGGCATCAAGCCATTCTTATACCGAACAAACTGTTTATAATTTCCGCCGAATTCATCATTTGAAACAACCGAATTAAAATACTCCTCTTCATCTACAGGTTTCTTATGTCTTGTCAACTCCTCCATATAGTATTCTGCGATTTGAGGGTTTGCTATTGCTTTATGATATTTACCTGCTGGATCAGATAATTTTCTATCTACCTCGTTATCCACTGCTCTATCAAGTAAATCTTGAAACGAGGCGTACTCTCCCAATATCTCAGGGCATGGAGAATTCAGCACCCTTTCAAGTAATTGTGTTTTTAAATTGTCTGTATCATTTAACATTTCAGTCATTTTGACTAAATAAACTAATGTTTTACTAAGAAATTGGCGAGCCATACCCGCCAGCTTGTCCGCCTCTGGCGGATGGTGGGTAGGATGGGACTCGAACCCATTACTATAGTTTTGGAGACTATTATTTTATCCGGTTCAAACTACCTACCCTGAGGAATGCTTTAGTTGGGTTCTAAATTATGTTTTTGGAATTTTATAAGCAACAAAACAAACCTCTAATATGTTAGAGGTTCTGCCAGGGGAATATGTTGGCAACGTTTGTTCCTTGCATGTCGGACATTGTACCACAATACTATTCGAAATAGAAAACAAAAACCTGCATAGCCAGGGCAATTGCATCTAACCCGAACTTCACCCAATAAATGAGATAAAATACATTCATAGTTTTTCTTGCTTGAAAGGAGCACTATGGATGAAAACATCCATATATCAATATTTAATTGTTTTGAAGATATCAACGATCCACGTGTTGAAAGAACAAAAAAGCACAAATTGCTGGATATCCTTTTTCTCTCCTTAACAGCGGTAATGTACGGAGCAGATTCATTTGTTGAAATTGAGAATTTTGGCAAATCCACAATCCCATTTTTTGAGAAGTATATTGATACAACCAATGGTATTCCATCTCATGACACAATTGGACGGATTTTTAGCGTAATCAATCCAGATCA
>MEVH01000003.1:7844-20447 GCA_001772665.1 candidate division WWE3 bacterium RIFCSPLOWO2_01_FULL_39_13 | reverse complement strand
AGTCGGGTGATTGAATCAATCCGAAAAATTTGCTGTTATACGGATTTTCTAAGTTTCTATTAAGGTTCTCGGCTTGCCAGTCAAAATCTTGCATGCACGCATTACCACCGGTTATAACTATACTATCATTGGATGATACTAATCCTGCTGCGTTGAAATTAGCTAATTTAGGCGGGTTGTCATTGGCTTTGCCAATTAGCGTAGCACCAGTGGGAACACTAACCGACAGTACAGAATTAAAATGAACACCGCCGTTAAAGGCCTGAAACCAGTTATTGGTCTCGACTGTATACATAACTATGTCGTCTTGCAAAGGATATACACTGCCTACAGAAGGACCAGAGACTGACTGTTTAGCTAAGAAAGACTTAGGAGGATATTTACACGTCTTGTATAAATTGTTAAGTCCAGGAGTTTCCATCACGGCAGAGATACTGTGTGAAGGAAGATCATCTGAATAGGGAATCAGATAATTATCAAAATTATATTTCGTCTGGCCACCGCTTCTCGCACTTCTCACAGTTTTAGTATTATCAAGAGTTACAAGTACTTCCTCATTTTCAATAAAAGAACTCCAGCTTGGTTCTTTGGTTAATACGAAAACTTGAGGATCGCTAGGGCAGTCACCTATATCTTGAGTGAAATAGATATTGCCCCATACTCTGACTGCCTCGATTTCAAAAGTTACCTCAGCGCAGTTGTCGTTCTCATCGCTCTCGGCTATAACCCCACCGGTATCAGTACAGACATAATATGTGTGAGCCCCTGGAGTTGCAATTTTCAAATCAGCCACCTTAAACTCCTTATCTTGCTTTTTATCAAGAGATGCAATAGTAGACTCCCCAACCTCGTGATCATCATCTTTTACATCAAGATACAATTTGGTGACAAAAGAGTCTGAGATATTAACTACATCATCATTAACAATATTAGCAGTAACAGTATGGACTTCGTTAAGCTCGGGATTAGAAGGATCTTTTACCTGAACACCCTGTACAGTCAGGTTGGGTTTAATGGGCGATGGCTTTAAGACGTGGGCAATTGTATAGCCTTTTGTGTCATCATAATCAAAAGTAGCGGAACAAGGATCACCTTCAACTCTAGAGCCTGGAATTTCATTCCAGTCCGCATCCCACACAAAAGAGCCGGCGCAAGTATAACCACATGTTGTTGGAGGATCTAAAGTAGAAGTTACTGATCCAGTCGGAGCAGACGAAATACGATAAAGCCAAAGCTTATTGGTATCATCCCACACCCATGAAAGATTTCCTGCAGATGAGGATACACTACCCCCTCTGCCTCTGTTGCCAGTACCATTGGTATAGGCACAATCAGTCGTCCCATCAGCCAGCCACCTAGTAACTCCGTCGGGAAGCAAAACAACACCATTTAGGTCAGGAGTGCTATCGTCACATGAACAATCCGAACAATCTTCGAGGTAAAATTGATAGGAAGGACCCCCGAAACACATCGGGTCAGACGAATTTTTAATGTTGCTGCGTTCCCAAAACCACCTCCCATCATCTTTTGGGATACATCTACAAGGAAGGGCTGAGCAAGTAGTTGGTCCATCCTGTACCAAAAAGCAACTTGCAAAAACTTTAGTTGCTCGTAAAAACGAGAGAAGAGAAAAAAACAACAGGATAACAAAGAATGACGAAACCTTAATTCTTTTTAATGAGGCAGAAATTTGGGACACGTTATTTTTTAATCCTAATTTAATACTAAACTGTTTGAGGGGTATGTCAATACTTCGCTAAGTATCTTTTAAGTACTTTCGGCACTCGTGAGGGTAATTTCAGTTAGTGATTGTCCGTTACTAAATTTGAAGTGAGGTTAGGATAAGAAAACGAATTCTAAGCTTGATCATAAATTAATGGCGTTGGATCTCTTGCTATTTCTAATTCCCACATAGGTAGTTCGTTACTACTTGGTAACTGTAGCCGAAAAGATGCAACCCCTGAAGGACTTGGATAACGATCCTGTATATTGGAAATTCCACCTGCCCTAAATACAACATCAAAACATATCTCTTCACCAGGATTATATTTATAATTATCATCACCAGCAGACATGGTACTACCATCTGTGAGCGTTTTAACATGCGACCTCAAATCAATAACAGAGTTTAATCCATCAAGGACTTTTATAATATGTGGGAATTTAGTATCCACCATGCCAGGCGGTATTATCGGAATAACAAAATGATGTTCAGGAAGCGAGATACCAAATTGACCATCTCCAAGGATCTGAAACCTACGAATATTTCTTAAAAAATCCGACCCAGTATTCATTGCGAAAATGCCTTGTGACCCAGCTTGTCTTTTAAGATAGATCTGAATTCCAAGGGTATCCATAGCATATTGGGATAAACGACTATCCCAAGTTATTTCCTCTGGTGTACGGGGATACGCTCTCTTGGCTAATCGTTCATAGTTTATCGAAATGCATGGCCCTGTAATCTTTATGTATTGATCTCCATACGTTATATTCTGGAAACTTGCTGATACACCTTCAGTCAAAATCGCGACTAACAGCTCATTATCTTCATACAATAATACTTCTCCGCCAACTGGCGGTTGTGTGTTATTACGCCTAGTGGCTAAACCAGTTCCTGCAATGCCTGCAACCACTTTAAGAAATTTCCTGCGTGTGGGTATTCTTTTACTAGGTAAAACATGACCTTCACTCGTCAAACTCGTTTCGCTGCTAGTATTTATGGCTTCTCCGTTGGGCATATTCGTATTATAGGACGTGCACCGTTTTTGTCAAATTTCAAAAATGCGAGCGAAATGCCTTGACTGTTAGGACGAGGATGTGATCAAAAAATATTCGCAAAGCGGTATTCACTGTTTATGCTTTTTTAATTCTTAAATTTTTTATAACTGGTATTTTGTGTCTTTTTGTATAGATAAATACTCCTATTAGTGCGATTAAAGCGTAAATAACAATATGTTCGTATGTCGAAATTATTTCTGATACCTTTGTCCAGTGTTCTCCTAGTGTGTAGCCTGCATAAGTTAGAATAAAGCTCCAGATGAATGTTCCGACAAAAGTTAATGAGGCAAAAATGTAGACATTCATTTTGATGAATCCTGCCGGTATAGAAATAATGCTTCTACCAAGCGGAACCATTCTAAAGATAAGAACTGTCCAGACCCCGTATTTGCTGAACCATTTTTCTGACCTTTCTAGATCGTTAAGAGATATAAATAAGAACTTCCCGTACTTGTCGATAAATTTTCTTGTTTTATCACCGTTGAATTTCGATCCGAGGTAATATAGAAGAAGTGCTGCCAAAACTGATCCGATAGCTCCGCTTAAAGAAATAAGCCAGATATTCATTTTGCCCTGTGCTGCTAAAAACCCCGCCCATGGGAACACAAATTCTGAAGGAATCGGAGCAATGACATTCTCGGCAAATGTTATAACAACAAGCCCAAGATAGCCGAAATTCAGTATGATATCAGAGATGAGTCCTAAAAGGCTCGAAAGCATGATAAGATTTTAGCATAGCGCCTGCGGGTGTCCTAGAAATATGTCTACACTATATGTTGTGCCAACTCCGATTGGAAATCTTAAAGATATAACACTTCGTGCAAAAGAGGTACTATGCAAAGTTGACACGATACTATGCGAAGATACACGTGTTATGCGAAAACTCCTCAGTCTTCTTAGAATTGATACTTCAGGAAAAAGACTTATTCCCTATTTTGACCATAATGAAAGAGAGAAATATAAAGATGTTGTAAATCTTCTTCTAAATGGAGTAGATATTGCGCTGGTTTCTGATGCTGGAATGCCGGTTTTAAATGATCCCGGATTCCTGCTGATACGAGAAATAAGAAGGATGCAAATGAGGACAGAGCTCGTGAAAAGCTCCAAAATCTCGAAAGGATCTGATTCTGTTTCTGCTAAGCGTTCCGCAGAGGATGTGAAGATGCCAGACTCCTCTTCAATAAAAATCGAAGTGCTTCCCGGCCCAGACTCTATAACTACTGCTTTGGTTGCATCGGGATTCCCTGCTGACAGGTTCACATTTTTGGGGTATCTTCCCCGCAAACCATCAGACAGGCAGAAATTGTTCAAATCAGCACTCAGATCCAATCAGCATATTAAGGCTACTTTTATTGCATTCGAAACAAAGCACCGGCTTTTATCCTCTTTGCAATCAATGGAAAAATATCTGGGCAAAAATCTTAAAATTGCTTTATGCCGTGAGCTTACAAAAATGCATGAGTCTATTGAAATCGGAACATTGCGCGAGATAATTGATATAGTAGAAAAAGGAAAATCTGATTTAAGAGGAGAAATCGTAATAGTGTTTAATGTCAATGTGTAAGTATGGATCAAAAACTTTTTGAAAAAATCAAAAAAGCTGCCGAAGATTCGATAAAAAATCCCGGGAAAAATGAAAAGCCATTGCCAAAGGCCACTTTAAAGCCCGGTGAAAATTATATTGTTGTTTTTAGGCATGGAGAATCAGAAGATAATGCCAGAAAGATTTTTTCAGGCTGGAGAGACGCAAAACTGACTCGAAAAGGTATAGATCAAGCTAAAGTGTTGGCTCCGAAATTGAGAAAGCTTAAGCTTGATCTTGTTATTACCTCTGATCAAACCAGATCGAAGGAAACTGCCAGATATGCGCTCGAGTATCATCCCCGCATTAAATGGGAGAAAGATTGGCGGATTAAAGAACGCAATTATGGTGATCTAAGTGGAACTAGTAAGGAGGAAGCAATGAAGGCGAACCCGGAAGAGACTATAAAGTGGAGGCGCGGTTATGATGATCCTCCTCGTCGTGGGGAATCTCTGAAAATGGTTGAAGAACGCGTTTTTCCGTTTTTAGATGAGCTCGTTAATCGGATCAGAAATGAAAAAATCAATGTCGTTTTGTCTGCACATGGAAACTCTATGAGGGCTATAAGGCGGTATTTTGAGAAGATGGATATAGCAGAAGAGCTGACACATGAAAATCCACTTGGAACCGACTATGCACTGTACCCGATCTAATCGGGGGTTACCCCTATCTGAAGCAGGCGGTTGTATTTTGCCACCCTTTCACCGCGTGCCGGTGCGCCGAATTTAACATAGTCTGCCGAAGATCCTACGGCGAGATCTGCTATAAAGTCATCGTTAGTATCGGTTCCTCGGTGGGATACTATTATTTTCCATCCGCTTTCTTTCGCCAGATTTATAAATTCAAACGTTTCTGTCAGGGATCCTATCTGATTTGGCTTTACTATCGCCGCGTTTGCGATTTTCTTGTCTATAGCTTTTCGTAAAATTTCTGTGTTCGTTGATGTCAAATCATCAGTTACTATCTGTATTTTATCTAGGTGATCTTTTGCAAATTTTTCCCAGTTTGACCAGTCATCTTCTTTAAATGGATCCTCGACAGAAGCTATCGAATATGCCTTAAGAAGTCCTTCATAATCAGGATATTGTGTTCCTTCTGGGAATGAACTTGCTGCTGCATCCAATGCAATCTTTTCTTTGGATAAATATCCCGATAAAAATGAAAGAATTTGTTCATTGTCAAAATTAATAGGAGAAAAAGCACCTTCTGCACCAACATTTGTAGACTCATTTAAATGTCGTAATTCCTGACGGACCTTGTCGTATACTGCATCTCCTTCTTGAATGTTATCTACTATTGCCATAAATTCCTGAATTGTTGCCTTGCCCGCGCCGTGAACTCCTCCTTCTAAAATCAGCATCATTATTTTTGGAAGATGAACCTTGTCTTCCGGCTTTCCTCCCATTTCTGTTAGGAGGGTTCTTATGAGTTGATAAGGTTCTTTCCCTTTTGATTTTGCGCATGCTTTACAGAATGCAATGGAAAAAGAAAGGATTGTGTTCCCGCCGAGTTTTGATTTGTCTTTTGTTCCGTCAAGTTTTATAAGAAATTTATCGAATTCTGATTGAGTATCAAATAAGGCTCTTTCTAGTTTTTTTCTAACCTCCCCTGCCCTTTTAATGGCTGAATCTGCATCTAAAGAAACGGCTTCGTTTTTTCCTCTTGAAATTCCCCCCGGGACTGATGCGATTCCAATGGATCCATCTTCAAGCTCTAAACCTGCCTCAATAGTCCATTCGCTTGCTGAGTTTAATATCTTTCTGCATGATATGGATTTTATCGCTGGCATTATTGAAAAAAGTTTAGCACATTATGGTGGGACTCGTTGGTGTTCACTAAAGATACACGAGTTCACATTTGAAATTCCCCACTTGAACACTTATGCTCAGCGACATGGAGAAGTCACTTCTTTGTCGCCACTTCAAATTCTGATTCTGAAACTATTTTGCGGGTTAAATAGGCTACGTCGGGGGATACTGATACCGAAGTTATTCCCCATTTGACAAGCTTGCGCGTCAGATCTGGATATCTTGAAGGAGCCTGCCCGCAAATCGAGGCCTTCACGTTATGCTTTTTAGCAGTTGTTATTGCCTTTTCCAGTGCCCATAAAACAGCAGGATTTCTTTCATCATAGATATGCGCGATTTTCTCGTTGTCGCGGTCTGCTCCAAGTATGAGCATAGTAAGGTCATTTGATCCTATCGAAATGCCGTCTATTCCGGCTTCAATAAAATCCTCTAGAAGGATTACGTTTGAAGGAATTTCAACCATAAGATAAAGCTCAAAGCTTCCCTTTCGTGTTAGTTCATATTCTGATAGTAGTTTTTTAACCTCAACAAGCTCTTGTACCGTACGCACAAAAGGCAGCATCAGGTGGAGATTTTTGTAACCCATCTTGTTTCTGACTATTTTAATGGCGTCAATTTCCATTTTGAAAACTTCGGCATCGGCAATATACCTTGATACACCCCGAAAACCGATCAAAGGATTATTTTCCTCATCTTCATATTTTTCTCCTCCTTTAAGAGATCTATATTCGTTTGTCTTAAAATCAGTTGCGCGGTAAATAACCGGGCGCGGGTCAAATGCCTTTGCAAAGACTTCCATACCTTCGGCCAGCTTGGTAATAAATTGTTTCTGCTTTTTTTCTTCAATAAATTTGCGGGGATGCTTTCCTATTGCTGCTATCATAAATTCTGCGCGCAGAAGCCCTACTCCATCTACCCCCATATCGGCTGTTTTATCAGCCAAATCGGGTTCCCCAAGGTTTACATATACCTTTGTTGCAGTTTTGGCATTTCTATATTCCGAAAAATCCTGCTCAGGCTTTGCAGTCTTAAGCTGTTCGGTGTAATCACCAGAGTAAACTTTGCCGGTGTAGCCATTTATCGTTATAATTTCGCCGGTTTTCAACATTGATGTGGCAATTTCGGTTCCGACTATAGCAGGTATTCCCAACTCCCTTGAAACAATTGCTGCATGGGATGTTACCCCCCCTTCATCTGTCACAATTGCACTGGCGCGCCTCATAGCGGGGACAAAGTCAGGATTAGTCATTTCTGTTACTAGAACTTCTCCCTGCATAACTTTATTAATATCTTTTGCCAAGTGGATAATTCTGACTTTTCCGCTTGCGTATCCCGGGCTTGCTCCCATTCCTTCAAAAAGAATGTCTTTGAGCGGAACGATTTCTCCAATTGCAACAACTGATTGGATCTCTGATTTTTTCCCTAGTGTCGTTATCGGGCGGGTTTGTACAATATATAACTTCCCGCGGTATAATCCCCATTCTATGTCCTGAGGCTTTCCGCCATAGTGATCCTCTATCCTTTTACCAATCGATGCCAGCTCTGTAATCAGCTTATCTGAAAGCTTCTGTTTTTTCTGATAGTCACGCGAAATTTTAGATCTCCCTTTGCGGGTAAGCTGCCATGTCTGCGCGACAATATATCTTTCGAGGATTTTCAAACCTGATTTGCTTATTATATATTGGTCTGGAGTCAATTCTCCTGAAACAACAGTTTGTCCGAGCCCATAAGCTGCTTCAATTGAAATTTCGTCACTGTTGTTAGTTAATGGATTGGCAGTAAACATTATTCCAGACACTTCACTTTGAATCATAAGCTGCACGGGAACGGCAATGCCTACTTTGAAGTGATCAAATCCCTGCTGTTTGCGGTAGTAAATTGCTCGGGCACCGAATAGTGACGCCCAGCATTTGTGTGTCTTTTTTACCACATCACGCCATCCCAAAGTATTAAGGTATGTTTCCTGCTGGCCTGCAAAGCTTGCCTCAGGGAGGTCTTCTGCTGTTGCCGATGAGCGAACGGCAACCGGCTTGTCTGTGTTCCCGCACAGATTATGATAGGAGCTTTTTATTTGCTTTGAAATTTCTTCTGGCATTTTTTCTTTGATAATTGCCTCCTGTATGTTTTTTGCTGTTGACTGAAGTTTTTTAGAATTTTCGACATCAAGGCCTTTAAGCTCATCTTGGATTTTTTCTCTTAAATCAGTGGAATCTAGAAAGTTGAAATATGCCTGTGCGGTGACAACAAAACCTTCGGGGACAGGAATTTTCGCCTGAAACATTTCGCCGAGGTTGGCGCCTTTGCCTCCTGCTGTCGGTAAGTCCTTTCTAGAGATTTCAGAGAAATGAAGGGTGTATGGTTTCTTTCTTTCTGGCATTAGTAAAATAATAGCATATATACCTTGAGTGGTTCTATAAACCCAATGTACGAGATATTTCTACCTCGTTAGTTTCTCTATAGCCGATTTAAGCTCTCTGTAGGCTTTCTTTAGATCTTCTGCCGAAACTGATCCTGTTTCATGTGCGATTCTGTTTCTCAATTTGTGAGCTGCCCATATGCGATTGTATTGGCTGTACTCAAATAGCTTTTCTGAATTTTTAAGCTTTTCGCCTAATGTTTCTCCTTTTACTCCCGATTTTTTAAGGGAATGATCAAGCAGTTTGTCTGCCTCTATTATTACTGCACTGAGTACCATTAAGTCGGAGGAGTCAGCCTTTAAATTTAATTTTGACAGCTTTTTCAGGATCTCATTCTTCCATTTATTATCAGGTTTCAAAACGAAGAATTTAAGTAGAATGATAAGAATTACCCCAAAGGCTGCAGTCAGAAAAAGTACTTCCTCGATCATTATCGATAATATATCATGAAATAGTTTATACTAATTTTATATGCTTTTAGCTGTCGAGTTTGCTGCAGGGTTACTAATACTAATCGTTGGCGCCCATTATCTGGTAGAGGGGGCTGCTTCTATTGCTAAACGCTTCAATATATCAAATCTTGCAATCGGCCTTACCGTTGTTGCCTTTGGCACTACTGCACCCGAATTTGTTGTTAACCTGATTGCAGCTTTGCAAAACAAACCCATGCTTTCAGTAGGAAATGTTCTTGGAAGCAATATTGCAAACATATTTCTTGTACTTGGAATTGCTGCCCTTGTTTATCCGATTAAAGTTAAAAGACATATTGTTATTAAAGAGATTCCTTTTGCAATTTTAATGACATTAATTGTGGCTGTTCTTGCAAATGATAAATTTATTGACGGAAGGGCTGTCTCGCATCTTACACGCACTGATGGGATTGTCCTGATAGCATTTTTCTTGATATTTATTTATTACACTTTTTCATTTGCCCGCAATAAGGTCTCTGACGAGAACGGAGTCATTGAACTCTCGAAAGGCAGAACCGCTATTTCTCTTGCAGCTGGTCTTGTTGGTTTAGCTGTTGGAGGGCAGCTTGTCGTGAGTGGTGCAGTATCTGCTATTTCACGATTTGAGCTATCAGAAACGACTGGCGGTCTTCTTATTTTGGCTGTCGGGACATCTCTTCCAGAACTGACGACTGCAATTATTGCTTCGCTTAAGCATCATCCTAATCTGGCTATCGGGAATATTATCGGATCCAACCTTTTTAATCTTTTGTGGATACTTGGAATAAATTCAATGATAAGACCGATTCCGTTTAATATGTCGACCAATTATGACTTTGGAGTAGTTATTTTTGCAAATCTGGTTTTACTCGCAACCTGCTACTTTGGCAGAAAACGTTTGGAAATTGAAAGACGCGAAGGGATACTTTATCTCTTTCTTTACGGATTGTATGTGGCAAACCTTCTTATTAACGTTTAGGATTTAATAATTGATTTGATCTTAGATAAGTTTTCATCTACTGTTTTTTGTGATATGCCTGAAATATTCAGCCTTAATATCGGCTCTGTTCGAGAAGACCTTAAATTGAATCTCCAGTCCGAGTACTCAACAGTAACCCCATCTATCAAAATTACTTTACCGTCTTTGTAGGTATTTTTAAGCAAATCCACGACTTCTTCTTCAGATTTTTCTGATTCGAAGTTTATCTCTTCAAGAATATAGTAGGTATTTCTGAAATCCTTAAGTAGCTCACTTAAACTTTTTTCATTATTGTTTAGTGCTCTTAAAAACACTAAAGAGGCCAAAAGGCCGTCATCTATTTTGTAAAAGTCGCTGAATACATAGTGGCCTGATACTTCGTATCCAAATCCAATCTTTGAATCTTTTTCCATTTCTTCTTTTATTGGAACATGCCAGGCCTTTAGTCTTACTACCTCTATGTTGTCCTTAGAGCATTCTTGTTCTATTGCTGATGATGCTCTTATATCAGAAGTTATAGTTTTATATCCAAGTTTGTTTTTAATATCAGCTGCAATTAATGACGCGGTGAATTCAGGAGCGATGACTTTTCCTTTAGAATCTACAAAGTAGGCACGGTCTCCATCTCCGTCCCATATTATGCCAAGATCGGCTTTACTTTCTTTTACTGCATTAACAAGCTGCACCCGGTTTTCAGGTATCTTAGGATTTGTTGGGTGGCTGAGACCTGAGCCTTTTACTTCCATATTTATGGCTGTATAAGGAATATTTATCTCAGAAAAAATTTTGTCTATAACGGGAGCATTGGGCCCATTGCTTGCATCTATTACGATTTTATATTTCGTTAATGATGATTTAATAAAAGCAACGACATCTGAAGCATAAGGAGAATTTATATCATAAAAGTTAATGCCACCCTTTTTAGAAGTTAAAGAAATATCCCGTTTGGATTCATAAATTTGACTCAGTTTAACAAGATCTTCTTCGGGAGGGGGAACGCCGTCATTAATAAGCTTTATTCCAGTAAAGCCTGCTCCAAGATGAGAAGCGGTAATCATAATTCCATATTTTATGTTCAACTTCGCGCTTGCATAATAAAGCCTCGGGGACGATACCATCCCGATTTGTGTAACATTGACGCCATACCCGGCAAGCTCATTTGATATCTCTGAATAGATTTCATTGGCTCCGTCTATTGAGTCATGTCCTATGATAATCTTGGAGAGGTGGTAAAAATTGAAATAGATCTTGGCTATCTTTTTTGCGACTTCAGGGCTGATTTCATCAGGGTATTTTCCCCTTATGTCGTATCTTTTGAAAATCGTGTTATATTCCACTGTATTACTACTGATATAATGAGCCAAGCTGTTTGTCAAGGATATGATTTTAAATATTAATAAGCCCGTTGGTATTACCAGTTATGATGTGATTCGAGAGTTGAAAAAGAAGTATCCCGGGCAGAAGATCGGCCATGCGGGAACACTGGATCCTCTTGCTGGCGGGGTTTTGATTTGTCTTGTCGGCACTGATTCTACTAAGAAGCAATCGGAGTTCATGGAATGCCCAAAGGCGTATGAGTTCGAGGTTTTGTTCGGATTTAAAACTGATACTTATGACATATTGGGTCTGGCAGATGATTTCTCTGCATATAGTCCAGAGGTTGTATTGGATCAGACAAAGAAGTCGCTTAAGGTATATGTAGGAAAAATTAAGCAGAAAGTTCCTCCATTTAGTGCTGTAAAGGTTAACGGAAAACAGCTGTACCGTTGGTATTTAGATGGCCAAATAGACCAGGTCGAAATTCCAGTGAAAGATATAGAAATTGAAAAAATTGAAATACTTGAGTCTCATATACTTACACGGGACGAGATGAAAAAGAGGATTTTAGAGCTTGTTAATACAGTAAAAAAAGGCTTCAGGCAGGATAAGGTCAAAGACAAATGGGAGGATGTTTTATCAAAGACTCAACAGGAGAATTTCCTGCTTGTAAAAATCAGAGCAACTGTTTCTAAAGGCACTTATGTAAGAGCAATTGCTAATGATCTGGGAGAAAAGCTTGGTACAGGTGCCTGCACGATGTCGATAACAAGAACAAGGGTTGGAAAGTATGATATTAAGTATGCTGTTTAAGATGTGAAGTCCCGACTTCTGCGATTTAGTACGGTTTAGTGGGGTTGATACATTTTCTTGAGGAGGTTATCCACAGCCTTATTAGAAATGACATATTTCTACCGTTTTTTGCTGTAAACGCTAGAAGCCTTGTTGCCAGTTGGGGTGAGTTTCTTCCTATCTGAATAATCAAGAGGAAAACAACCTAAATATGGAAGAAGTGATGGGCACAGTTAAATATTTTCTGGAACACCTTGAAGATTTATTGTTAGATAGCGCTAATCCAGAGAAAAGTGCCACCCTTTTTGGCCTTATTTTCCAAGTGGCACCAACCTATGAGGAATTGAGTTCTGGAACACCTGAATTAGCCCCATTTCTCGCGCTAAAAGGTGATTCCGATGTCTCATATTCCCAGATGGTGACCCCGGAGGGGTTCGAACCCTCGATCTTCTGGATGAAAACCAGATATCCTAGACCGCTA
>MEVH01000003.1:5926-7829 GCA_001772665.1 candidate division WWE3 bacterium RIFCSPLOWO2_01_FULL_39_13 | reverse complement strand
GCTGGTGAGCCAGGGAGGATTCGAACCTCCGACACCCTGCTTAAAAGGCAGGTGCTCTAACCAGACTGAGCTACTGGCCCAAATCGAACCTAGATATTATACATAAATCTTAGGGAAAAAAGTATTGTTCAAGCTGGCTAATCAACGCCCTTAAATTCTCCACTTCACCGATGGAGAACCGTTTAGGTCATCGGGAGAATTTGGAAAAGATCCCATTTCTTCCTTTACCTATCCTGCTTTTTGGGCGCTTTGGTTTCTTTAATTGCTGTTTCTATTGACTCTTTCATGAAGTAAGTCAAATATGTTGCAAGTTTGGATCTTTCAGGATTTGTTAATTGACTATCTCTATAGTTCATTAATCCATCACGCAACCCTCTAACAGCCCATTCAAATGTATCAGGCCTGTCAGGATATTTAGATGCTACGTTATCGCATAAATCAATGAAATATATAGCTTCATTTATTTGCATTTCAGTTAGCGATGTTGTCTTTATATTTTTAATTTCTTCAAGCTCTCTGTCAGAAAGCGGAAAAGGATTTATCAAAAGATCTTTGTCTATCTTTTTCATATATATTCACCGCCTTTGAAAACAGCAGATGCTTGGCTTGATCATATGGCAAAGCATCTGCTTTGAGTGAGTGCTGTTTTCCCCGAGTTTCTTAACTGCTATTCGTCCGACCCGCTCGAACCGCTTGACTTCGCCTTGTCCTGTGCAGCCTGCTCCCACGCGTCCTGAACTTCTTTAGCCGATGATCCGGTATCCTCTTGCGCATCTTCCTGCGTATATGGATCAGTCATTTTGTCCCCCTTGTTATTATTGATACGGAGGATCAGCAATCACTTATATCTATTAAAACAAATATAAATGAAAAAATACTTTCCTGAAAATTAAACTTTATTAACAAAATTATAAACAAATAGGAATTTAATTGATATGGTGGACTTTTTGATATAAATTTTCTCTGGAAATGTGTGAGAGGCATTTGCGGAATTTCTGCTTGGGTTTATGCCTCTCACACGGTCAACTGTTGGCTACCGATCCGCGTCGGATACGTAGCCTTCTGGAAGCGATTGGATGTCGGTGATCCCGGCGTCGTTCAAAGCATCGCTGACGCCCGAAGAGGCCTGATCCTTGTAGGATGGGTCCCGAAGGTTGTCGGCGTAGTCCTTGCCCCTGCCCGAATCATCTCTCGCGTAATGCCAGGCGCCTTCGACATGTCGCCTTGATACATCTGTATCCTTCTGAGCATCTTTCTTGCCATACCCTGACATCTTGTCCTTCCTTTTCCAGCTTGATCTTTGCTGGTGTCTGACAAGCAGAAATCTTCATCCGCGTGAGATTCACCTTTTAAGCCGGACATAACGCGAATGATGATCTTATTCCAGCTGAGTTTAATAGTTGGTGGATTAAAAAATCTTTTTCTAATAGTTACAAAAGTGGAACAGAAAAATTAATGGATATTAAACTTATTATGAAACGCTGGCAGTAAAAGGAAGTTCGATGCTACTGCAAAAGAGAATTTATCTCGTTATGCAGTGGCGAGTAGTCTCCGTCTTTGGCAGTAAGCACCCATTGTCCGCCATACGGACTGCGGTCAGACGGCGAAACAAGAAAATTGCTAGTATCAAGACCAAGATTTGAAATTTTTATACTGTCTCTGTTAACAAGAAGTTCATATAATATCTGAGTATCTCTCAAGGAAATGTCTGTATACATTTTCTGGGTTGCAATCTTAAATAAAGTTTCCGCAGTTTTTGGCTTGAAAATATTATCAAGATTAAAATAAGCATCGGCTGCTGCACGCATTATCAACTGCTGGCGGGTTCCTCTGGCATAATCGCTTCCTTCGCCGTTTGTCCCCTTCCTCGATCTGGCGTATATAAGGGCTGTTTCTCCGTCCA
>MEVH01000003.1:0-5900 GCA_001772665.1 candidate division WWE3 bacterium RIFCSPLOWO2_01_FULL_39_13 | reverse complement strand
ACGGTTATTGTTTCGAGTGATCCCTTTCTATCATTTGGATATCCGGAATCAGAAAATGCTGTCGGGACATTAACGTTTACTCCTCCGACTCCGTCAACTGCCCACACGAAAGCATCAAAATCTACACGAATAACCCTGTCAGGTCTTTGTCCCGTTACTTCTTCAACAATATCTTTCATGGCGTCAGGACCGTTAAGTTTATAAACAGCATTGATTTTATAGGAGCCAGCCCACACATCTCTTGGTATATGCGTTACTACAGCCTTACCGCGGTCAGGAGAAAGCGTAATCAGCTGGATAACATCAGATCTCCAGTCCTGCTGGCCCTCATATCTGCGGTCAATTCCTAGAACTAATATATTAAAATTTTGGCTTTTATTATCTGGATTATTGACGGTCTTTGCCCCTGCCAGAAGGTCACGTTCGTCTTTTTCGGTTTTAACAATGTTCTCGTCTTCTGGGATAATTCCTTCAACATCAGTATTTATTTCGTCGTTACGGACTGTTCCTGCTTCAGTAACTGGAGAAGTTATATTTTTTGGAGATAATACCTTCGGGATAATAAAGTATGCAGTAACTGCGAGCCCAAGCAGAAACACCCATGTAGCTGCTAATTTGATTATCAGCGATGAACTCATTTTGTAAGTATAACAAAAGATACAAGCTGAATTCATGAAGACAGTGAATTGGAGTTTGCTGCTGGTCCAGGGGGTAGGATTCGAACCTACGAAGGGATAAACCCGCCAGATTTACAGTCTGGTGCGATTGGCCACTCCGCCACCCCTGGAAACACAAATATATTGAGATATTATAGTGAATATTTTTTCATGAAGCAAAGGAATCTGGATCCTAAATTTTCCCTTTTAGGAACGTTTGCACTTCTGTAACCACATCTTTCGGCTTCATCCTGACTTTTATGAGATATCCCTCTGCTCCAAGCCTGAAAGCCTCCTGAATAATGCTTTCCTGGCCGAGATTTGTCAGAAGTATTACAGGGACGTTTTTTGTATCCAGATCCTCCTTCAGCATTTTAAGAAGATCTATCCCGTTTAATTTGGGGAGCCTAATGTCAAGCAGAATAAGGCTGAGATTGCTCTCCATTTTAGCCTTTTTGAATCCGTCTTCGCCATCAACTGCTTCTATAACCTCGTAATCAGCCCTTTCCAGGACTCTTTTGTACAGCTCTCGGACGGGCAGATCATCTTCTACGAGTAATATTTTCTGCATTACGTCTTATTTCTTTTTTTAGGAAGAGAAAAACTAAACACAGATCCTTTTCCTTCTTTTGATTTCACAGATATTTTACCATAATGCATATTTACTATTGATTTAGCAATATACAGGCCAAGTCCTGTACCCTTTGACCCCTCTTCCAGTTCTCCTGAAACTCTGTAAAATTTCCTGAAAAGTTTTGGGATTGCATGAGATGGTATCCCAACCCCGGTATCTTTAACATTAGTAATAACCGAAGTCTTTGTGTTTTCTATACTGATCTCAACCTTCCCTTTGGATGGCGTGTAATTAATAGCATTCGTTAACAGGTTAGTAAGAACCTCTTTAATTCTTAGTTTATCTACATTTACCTCGATACTTTTATCCTTTGGTCTTGTGAATTTTACTGAAATGTTTTTATCCTCAGCATGCTCTTTGATTTCATTTACAGATTCTTCAACAGTAGAAATCCAGTCGGTTTCTTCTATTTCAAGTTTGAAGGTACCCTTGTCTATTCTCGAGACATTTAGCAGGTCTTCTATAAGAGCCGACAGCTGGGCGGCAGCGGTATCTATCCTGTTTAAAAATGTCATCTGGTCTTTATTCATCGCTTTGGAATTTTCATCTATGAAAACGCTCAAGTATCCCCTTATGGTTGTTATCGGTGTCCTTAATTCGTGTGCTGCCATTGAAACAAAATCGAGTTTCATTTTTTCAAGTTCATACTCTTTTGTTATATCGTGCAAAGTTAATATTATGCCGACATTTATGTTTTTCATTTGATCGAGATGTCCGATGGTAAATCTTACATACGTTTTCTTGTTGTTCTTGCCAAGTATTGTTATTTCTTTGCTTTCTAGTTCAGCAATATCCTTTGTTTTGATTTTATCGGCACAGTATTCTTCAGGTTTTAATTCTTCGCCGTCGACAAATACATTTATAAAATCGCCAATGTACCCGCCTGTAACTTCTTCGAGTTTGTAGCCTGTTATTTTCTCTGCAGATTTATTAAAAAGCTGTATTTTTCTGTCAAAATCAACGGCGATCACACCATCTTCAATTCCGGCGATAATAACTTTTAGTTTATTAGTTTCAGCAGTAATATTATCTGTCTGTACTTGAAGGTCCTCATATACTTTTCTAAGATCAAGATCCCTTCTCAGAAGCAGCCTTGCGGATTGGTCGAGACGCCCTTTTTGTTCCTGCAGTTGAACAATATTTGATTTGAGATCATCTATTGATTCGCTCAGCCTTGCGGTCATAAGATTAAAGGAATTTCCCAGATCCTCGATTTCATCATTGCTGGTTATATTAATTTTTTCATCTAGATCACCCTGTTTTATTTTTTCTGTATGTTTTTGCAGCATCCTAATTGGGCGGGCGATATTTTCACTGATTAATAATGAAATTGCTGTCAGAAGCAAAAATGATGAGATTATTGAGGCATAGAATAACTTATTTAACAGATATATTTCTCTATATGCTTCTGAAAGGGGCTGTTCTATGATAACTGCCCAGTTCAAACCTGGAATAGAAAGCCCATTTGATATTACCTCTATGTTTTTTTCGTTTGAATAAATAAAATCTTGTCCTGCGCCAGAAGCATCACTTTCTAAAAGGAATTTGACAATATTTCTGTCTGCAAGTATAGGATCTTTTGAGAGAAAATCACTATTAGGATGGGCGATTAGTCTGCCTTCTTCATCAACTAAGTATGCAAAACCGGTCTTGCCGGATTTAACCTGGGATATAATGTCCCATAAATTTTCAAGCTCCAAGTTGCCTTTGATCACACCTAAAGCCCTGCCATTTTCATTGAGAATTGGATAAAAGATATCCATGCGCGGGACATTGTCGTCTTCGGCAAAGTAAACTTTGGTTATATTTGATTTGCCGTTAACCGCATCATAAAAAGTTGAGGTTGGTATTTCATAGCTTAGTTCTGATTCGGGAGTTTCGCCGTGCCGATCCATCTTAACAATTTCTTTGCCCTGATCTGTCAGTATGGTGATAGATGCGAAAAAACGACTCAGTCGTAATGTTCCGTAAATCGTGTTTTTTAGAAATTTTCGATCAATGGAATTATCCTCCTTAAATGATTCTGATATCCCCAGCAGGTTAGTTTCTGTGTCAGTAACAAAATTTTGTACTTCTGATTTTGCCTGTTCTGCTTTCTCTAATTGAAGAGCCGGTGTTTGAGCTTTGATTGTATCAACAGTAATACTGTATCCAATTGTAAATACCAGAAATGACAAAAAAAGAACAAATGAGAAGGAAAACAAAAGCTTATATCGGATACTTAGTTTCATTATGCATTGCTCATGTTCATTATTCGAGCCACTTTTGTTTAATATATACTAAAAAGCCTCTCTGTCTTAATGACTGCAAAGTCTGATTTGTTTTTTCGACCAAGTCATCTGAATTTTTCCTGAATACTATCCCATATGTGTCTGAAGTAAAAGGGTCGGAAGCAATTTTAAGCCCAGGATTTTCATCAATAATTCCTTTTGCCACGGTCAGGTCTGCAAATATTGCATCAGCCTTTTTGCTGTTTAAAGCTTCTGTTGCTTGTATAAAATCATCGTACCTTAAAACATTTTGTTCTTGTGTGTAAAGAAGAGCCTGCTCTTCATTAGTTGTTCCTTTTTGAACCGCAATTTTCTTGTTTTTGAGATCGTTTACAGACTTAATGCTGTTATTTCCCTTGTGTGTAATAATTACCTGGCCGGCATTCAGGTATCCATCTGAAAAATCATAAAGTTTTTTTCTTTCTTCATTTATGGTTACACTGGAAATTATCAAATCAACTTTTCCAGAGTTAAGATTATCAAATATATTATCCCAGGGGACATTCACAAATTCCGGCTTTACCCCGAATTCTTCGGCGATTTTATTACCAAGGTCAATGTCGTAGCCGGTAACATTGCCATTGGTGTCAATAAATTCCATAGGTGCGAATGTTGCATCTGTACCTATTATTATTTTGCCAGCGCTTTTTATTCTTTGGATTTCAGGATCAGAAGTCTCGGTCGTATTGCCGATTTGCCGAAGACTGTTAAAGTAGTAATAGCCTGACAGAAATAGGAATGAAATTACCAGGATGGCTATAAATACATAAACTAATACCGAAGATATACCGCCGGCTGGAGAATTTAGCAGCGTTTTTAATTTCATTTTTCTGATAGAGAAACTATCACATCTGTTTCATTGTGAAAGGAACATGTTGTGATTTCACCTCCAAGAGGGGCCTGTTCCCCATATGTGTAAAATCCGGCGAGGGGTACATTTTTTCCAATAATTCTCATGATTCTGTCGATTTCTTCCTGTTTTTTGTTCATTAAAAGTTTTTTTCGTGCTATGCAGTTAAAAATGAGTACTGCTTCGGCTTTTCCTGCAATATCCCTAAGAGATCTTTCTGCTGCATCTTCTGCTGCGGATATAGCTTCTTCTACACTTCCTATCATAATGTATGCTTGTGACCCTTTGGGGATCTCCGCTGCGCATGTAATTGCACCGTGATCATCGACAGATAACGGGTCTCTGATAAGATATTCATCCTTCCCTGGGATTAATATTCCAAGCGGATATGTTATTGCGAGCCTGGCAAAGGGCTCATTTTTGCTCACGACTGTTTTATCTTTTCCGAACTGATCTTCATACATCTGGATAGCTGGCTTGTTGTCAAATTCATATACAACATTAGATTTTGATTTAGTGACAGTACGCGGATTGCCGATCGGGATCCAGCCGTGTTTGACACCGATTCCCATATTAAAGCTTCCATATAAGCCAACGCCGACTACGGCTCCGGTATAAATTTGCCCGTTGAGGTATTCATAGGTCTTTTTGAAAAGAAAATCGTCTCCGGCAGCTCCTCCAGCCAGCTTAATATCACTCCCGGCGATATCGAGTACTCCCCTTACTATGTCGGCTCCGTTTCCAGCAAGCCCGTCTGGAAGCATTATTATTGCCTGAGGTTTCCCTCCCCCTTTTTTTATAATGTTTTTAGCAAGCACTCTTCCTGATTCCCTGGGATCTTCTTTGATATTTTCTCCTAAACCTGTAATAAATCTGATTTTCTTGGAATGCAGAGCCATGATGACTACTGATCCGTCAGTAGATCCAAAGTTTGAAATTTCGCCGGATGTGCTGCATCCTATGATTTCTGAGTCCGGGTTTGCGGAGTTAATTGCATTGATGAGTTTTGTCTGATTATATTTCGTGGGGGATGCAAATGCTATTATTAGATCTGGTTTTTGCTTCTTTAATGGTAATAAGGCCGTTTTAAGAGCTTCTTTTGCTGCTTCTTCTGGCTCACTTTTTTGAGAATATCCAACTCCAACTGATAACGGCATTAGAGTCAGTTTACTGCAGTAAGGGCAATGCGCGCAAGTGCCGTGAGCAGTATATTTGATAATAGCTCAAATAAACGGGTAGGCTTGTCTTTTCTTCGTATGTTAGAATAAAAATCAATGAAAAGGATTATCAATCGGGTATTGCTCGCAAAAAAGTCCTTTAAAAAATCGAAAGATATTAAGGAAAGAATTCTATATTTTCTTGCAGTGGTTTCAGGACTAGGTTTTTTGGGATCAATTATCGTGTGTGTTTCTGTTATTATAATTTTCACTGTTTTTTCAAGCACTCTTCCCTCTCCTTCGCGCCTTGTAAATAGGCCGATTGCCGAATCA
>MEVH01000002.1:12927-21230 GCA_001772665.1 candidate division WWE3 bacterium RIFCSPLOWO2_01_FULL_39_13 | reverse complement strand
AGCTGAACAATCTTTTACCACGCGCCACATGACTGAATTCACAGGCTGGGACTTCGAAATATCCTACATCGATTCACATATGGATGTAATGGCAGAGGAGGAAAATATGATAGTTTCAGGATTTGAACGCATCAAAAAAGATTTTCCGGGTCTTGATATTACAGTGCCGAAAACTCCATTTCCAAAACTGACAATGAAAGAGGCCAAAGAAAAACTGGCCAAAGCAGACATAAAGTCCGAAAAAGCAGGCGATTTAACTCCCGAAGAAGAAAGAGAAATAAACAAAATCGTAAAAAATGAAACAGGACATGAATTTTTATTTGTATATGACTGGCCACAGGAAGACCGGGCTTTTTACCATATGAGATACGGCAAAAACAATGAATTTTCTAAAAGTGCCGACCTCATTTATGAAGGAGTAGAAATAACAACACTTGCCCAGCGGGAACACAGATATGATGTCCTGATAAAACAGGCCGATGAAAGAGGGATGTCTCTAGAAACACTGAAAGATTATCTCAGTTTTTTCAAATACGGTTGTCCTCCGCATGGCGGAGCCGGTATTGGTCCGGGGCGGATAATAATGGGAATACTGGGGCTGAATTCGGTGAAAGAGGCAACCTTCGTACCAAGAGATGTAA
This sequence comes from candidate division WWE3 bacterium RIFCSPLOWO2_01_FULL_39_13, assembly GCA_001772665.1. Classification (GTDB taxonomy): domain Bacteria; phylum Patescibacteriota; class WWE3; order 2-01-FULL-39-13; family 2-01-FULL-39-13; genus 2-01-FULL-39-13. The sequence goes on along the minus strand of MEVH01000002.1, from coordinate 20,589 downwards.
AGAGAGTAACCCCGTAGGCTCATCTCGTAACCAGCGTTCAGAGTCGTTTATCATGTATACGAAGATAAAAGAACTACTACAAGAAAAGAATATCAGCTACCGGGAGTTCCACCACGAGCCGGTGCGGACAAGTGAAGAGGCCGCGAAAGTCAGGGGCACTAACATTTCCGCCGGCGCCAAGGCTATGATACTTATCGCCGACGGCAAACCGATAATGGTAGTAGTCCCAGGAGATAAAAAAGTAAACACAAAAACCCTGAAACAGAATCTTGGCATCAAAGATCTAAAATTCGCCTCGCCTGAAGAAGCAAAGGGAATAAGCGGAGCAGAAGTCGGGGGAATTCCTCCTTTCGGCAGTTTTTTTGACCCTCCCATCCCTATCTATACGACCAGGAATTTACTAAATAATGATATTATTGACTTTAATGCCGGCGATAGATCAATAAGCATTGAAATGAAAACCAAAGACTGGGAGAATCTAGTCACTCCAGAAACAGGAGATTATGACATTTAAAAGCACGAAAAAGCACGAAAATAAACTTAGCAGTAAAAGAAAATTGCAGATTAAGCATTTCTACCAGACCGTAATATCGGCTTTCCCTATGATCCTTATCAGCATTATGGCTATTGCTCTTTTGGGGATAGGAATTTCAGCCAGATATCAGCACCCGCTAAATACAGAAAATGAGAATTCTGCTGACTCCCAGCCAGGACAGCAGCAAGGAGAAGATACCGCTCCCATCGAAAAGCCTTATACAGCGCCATATATTGATCCTCCTCCTGATATAACCGCCAATGCTTACTCTGTGACAAATTTAAGGGAAAACATAAGGATGTATGCCAAAAATCCAAAAGTACCCTATCCGCCGGCGTCAGTAACAAAAATCATGACGGCTGTGATCGCCCTTCGTGAGTATGATCTTGAAAAACCAGTAATTATACCTGAAAAATGCACAAAGCTAGAAGGGAGCAAAGCAGGATTTAAAGCCAACGATGTCTTTACTCTCGAAGACGTTTTATACGGACTCCTGGTAAGATCAGGAGCAGACGCTGCGTGTGCGATAGCAAGCATTGGGACCGAAGCTGATTTTGTAGAGAAAATGAATCAAGAAGCCACCGACCTTGGAATGGTAAATACAATTTATGAAAACGAAATAGGCTTTGACCGTGGCGAACACCAGTTTTCTACTGTCGACGATTTAGAGCTGCTTGCAAAAGAGGCGGTAAAATCAAACGTATTTAGAAAGATTACCGGGACACGCGAAGTAACAGTAAAAGCTTTAAATTCCGGATCAGCATACAAGCTTATAAATACCAACGAACTGCTGTTTACTATTCCCGGCACCATCGGAATAAAAACAGGATACACAGATAGTGCAGGCGAATGCCTGGCTTATCTTTATGAGAACAAGTCCGATGAAATTATGATTATTATTCTTGGATCGCAGGATCGTTTCAGAGACACCACAAAGCTTTTAGACTGGGCCAAAGAACAAATTAAAAAGACAGCGTCAAATTAAAAAGTTGAGATACCAAAGAATCCACATACTCCACCTGTATCGTTCGACCTGATTGGCACAGAGGCAAAATCATAAATTCCAGTCCATCCACCTTTTCAGAATTATACAGGCAGCAGACCCATGATCTTCTTTGCGTTTTTTTTCTGATATTCCCAGGTTAATTAAATTTTTCAATCCTTCTTTCGAAGATCCAGACTCATCAACAAATTGCAAACCAACCCGTGAAGGTATTTTCGTCCGTACCAGGCCGGCAAATGCTTCGATTTTACCGCTGATCTCGCTCATTCTAAACCTCCGGCCAGGCCTTCCGATGATGACTTTCGATATATTCTCATTTTTGACAATACATACCAGTTTATCAGCCACAGCTTCTTCGAGATGAGGCTTTCCGTGAGTTTCAATAACGCAGTATGGGGATACGATCTTTCCGATACCAAGAGCAAGACCGATTTTTTTTGTTCCATAATCAACTCCCAGCATACGGTCCATAGTAAAGCAGTATTATACACCTAACTATCTGACATACTTAGGGGGGTATATGAGTTCACATTTAAGCTAAAGTGTTACCTGTGTTTCTCAGCCTGTGCATTATTTTTCTATCTCAAGCACGATATTATTTGTCCTATGAGGCATTGTTCTGAAAGGCTCGGGAAGTCCGGGAGTAAAAAATATCTCAAAGCCAGAGACATCAGTGATCTGATCAAGATATTCCTGAGCCTGCTCAACACTCATTCCGGTCAAATCTGATTTTATTTTATCTTCATCAATTCTTGGAGTTATATAACTCTTTAATTTGACCTGCAGGTTAACAGCACTGGACTCTTCAGATTTCGTCGTCGCAACCTCGTATTCAGGATTCTCCTCATTTAAAATATATTCTTTCGGAATCAAGTCTACTATAAGCTCATTCACAAGCTCCTCGAGATCACTATCGTTATATACCAGCCCTGTCGACTTAACGACAAAGGTTAAATTTATCTCATCTGCCTCATCCCCAGCCTTTGCACTGTAATCAGAGCTCAAAATTTCGTAATTAATCGAAGCCTCTGGAAGCTTCTGACCATCGACTATTTTTTTGTATAAAGCCTCTTTTGCTTTTTCGCGGGTTGAATCTGTGAGGATCCTTGTCAGGGCATCAAGATCAGTCTGTGAGACTATATTTAATTCTTCAAGCGAACCTCCGGTGATTTTTTCGGAATTTTCGCCGACCATTTCGTCGGTATTGTATCCATCGATTTCAAATTTCTGCTCTTTGTCAAGGTTATACTCTTTACCAAATGCCTTTGCTGTAATTTTCACTTCCTTTTTGCCGTAAACTTTATTGACTGTCTCGCCCACTGGCTCAGTATCAGTAGTCGTTTCTTCTGTTAATGCCGGTACTACAACTGATTCAGAAATCTCATATTTTAAAGCCTCACCGTCGGTAGTAATAAGTGTTACAGCAACACCCTTTTTAATATTGGTATCAGTGGAGGTTTTGTTGTATAACGTTATTTCTCCTTCTGCCTTTTCACCTGTTTCTTTTTTACCGGTAGTCGGAGTTGACTGCGCATCAGATCCTTCAGCCTCGACTGCAAAAGCAGGTATCTCTGAGTTTTCCTTAGATACTGTACCGCCTGAAACTGCCTTTACATCCAAAAGCTTAATCAAGCCCTTAGAATCAACTTTCATCTTTACTGTCGCACCTGGGATATACCACCAAAGCGCGAATAATATTCCCAATAATACACCAAGAGATAAAAGGATTATCAAAACAGGTTTAATTGGGATGGATCGCCCGCGGGTTGATCCATCAAGTCCTGCTCTTGAGAATTTCGTTCCCGCGCCGATTTCAACCTGGTTCTCTGAATATTCTGTGTACCCTTCATTGATGTTGTCAATAAAGTCTTTGTGTTTCGGATTTTCTGCCTCGAACTTAATTGATTTCCCCTTTTCTTCGGCGATACTCTTTAATATCTTAAGATTTAAAGCATTACGGTATATTCCAGCTTTTTTTTTAAAAAGTACTTGTATGTCGGGGGACTTACTTGTTTTTATCCTCTTTGCCAAGTTGAAAAAACTTTGATCTTTTTCTACTGTAATTTTTTCCATATTAAATTTCACGCTTAACTATTGCCAGGCTGACCGGAACTCCCATACGGGGGCCGGAGAGCAGGTTTAGTTCATCTTTCACCAGATAATCCCAGTCATCACCGGATATTACCTTAATATCAAGACGATTTTCAAATGGAATCGGCTTGCACCACGCATCCTCGTATAACAACTCGTGTATTATGGGCAAACCTGCACCCCCGCCACTGAGAATTATTTTTGACGGAAAGCTTTTTATACCGGGCATAGAAGAAAGAGACTCGACGACTGCAGTCCTCCAGTCCTTTCCGCATTCATAAAGCAAATCGCTTATTTTATCCGCATCGTCTTCAGGCAGAGTTCGTCCGCTGAAAGCAGCTTTCTTGCCATCCGCCTCCTTCATGCTTAGTCCAAGCGATTCTGAAATTGACTTGGTAAAGTAGTCTCCTCCAATTTCAAAAGACTTCGTCTGTATTATATTTTTCCCAAGAACAACAGCTACATCTGTATGGCTGAGACCAACGTCTATCAATACGAAGTTGCTGTCTTTCTGAGACAAAAGTTTTACCTGAGAATATAAAGCCGTTGTTACAGTCAGCACAGAATATTTTAAAGAGCTAAATATATCTACTACGCGGTCATAAAATGACTTTTCAGCATATGAGCAGAAGACGCTTACCTGGATATCTGCACCTGACAACCCGATAGGATCTTCTACGATATTGTTTTCTATAAAAGTAGAGGTTACAACCAAATCAAGCGCCTCGAATTCGACATCGTCTGCAAATAAATAGGCGCATTTATTTTTGGCGTGAATATAGGCAGTTTCTTTGACCTTCTGATATAAATCCTCTAATTCATCTGATGTTATTTCCTTCTCAGAATCTTCTCTTTCTGACTTTACGATAAGGATAAATCCGATAATTCCTGATCCGCTTAAGCCCACAATAACATCCTTTGTGCTTTTATTGGACTGCACGAGGCATTCTTCAATCGCCGAGGAAATGCCTTCTTTTGTCAAACCGTCGGGGCTGCTGAAAACTGAAACGCCTGACACAACATATTTTTTTGGATCTTCAGTATTTTCTGAAAGATAAAGAGCCTTTAACGAACAGTCAGTCAGATCAGCAACAAGAAAACCCCCGCCTTCATGCTTTGAGCCTTTTTTGAAAAGCTTAATTTTGGGCAGTGCCATTTGATTTAGTCTACCACAGCTTTGATTCTTCTTACTCCTTTGCCGACAGCTTCTTCTTTTAGTATTTTGAAATTTTTAATTTCGCTGGTGTTCTTCACATGCGGGCCACCGCAGAATTCTTTTGACCAAGAGGATTTCAGATCTTTTCCAGTAAAATAAACTGTAACTGTATCACCGTATTTTTCGCCGAAAAACCTTAATGCACCCGATTTTTCTGCTTCGTCTTTTAGAAGAGACACTGACTGCACAGGCAAAGATTCCTTTATCTTGGAGTTGACTATTTCCTCAACTTTTTGTAGATCATCTTTAGTAAGTTTTCTTTCAAATGCGAAATCAAATCTTAATCTTTCAGGTGTAATGTTGCTTCCCATCTGCTGAATGGAATCTCCAAGGATTTCCCGTAATGCCTGCTGCAAAAGATGTGTTCCGGTGTGAAGCCTCTTTTGGCTTTCGTCTGTGCCAGACAATCCCCCTTTAAATTTTTTACCTGACTTTTGGCGGGAAAGATTTTGATGCTCTTTAAGCTTCCTTTCGAAATTGGAGAAGTCTGGAATCGGCTGGTCTGTTTCGGATATCAGGTGTTTTATCAGCTCTATTGAGACCCCGGTTGACTGGTAAATATCAAAGGGGTCTGAATTTGGATTTCTTTTAATAAATCTTCTCGCATTATCCGCTGCTTTCTTATAGCTGTCATGTTCATTTTTCAAGACCTCCACAATATATTCGGAGTTGTTTACTTCAGGATACAAGTCCTTGTACATATCAATTACCACAGGCACAACCTGCTCCATTTTTTCCGGGCCAATATTCAGCACCCATGTAAAATCATTAAAAGTCTCGCGGATTAGCCTTCTTAAAACATAGCCCTGATCTTTGTTTGACGGATAAACATTTTCGGAGGCAATAAAGCAAATCGTTTTAATATGGTCGGCAGATCGGTGCAAAGCCTCCATTTTTGCCGGATTATCTTTCATATCTGCATTGGAGGCTTTCTCAGATAGTGAGGAAATTTTGTCCGCAATTGGAGTAAATAAATCTGTTTCATAAACCGAATCTACACCCTGAAGCAACACTGCAAAGCGCTCAAGACCAGCACCTGTATCAACGCTTTTTAATGGGAGTGGAGACAACTTCCCTTTTTCGTCACGGTTATATTCCATAAATACTCCTGCATTCCAGATTTCGACATAGCGGGGATTGTCAGTTTTGCCAGGGATCTCCTCGGCTTTCCCATATTTATCTCCGCGATCAAATAAAACCTCAGTGCAAGGACCGCATGGACCAGGGCCGTCTAATCCGGCCGGCGCCCACCAGTTTTCTGAAGCTGGCAGTTTTGATATACGATTCACAGGTATCCCAACTGACTTCCAGGCATCTATTGTTTCCTGGTCGCAGGGGGACTCGTCACTTCCAGCAAAGACGGTGGGAATTAGGCATGAAGCATCAAATCCATATCCATATCCATCGTTAGTTAGAAGATCGAAGGAGAATTCCACCGCTTCTTTTTTGCCATAATCACCGATTGACCAGCTCCCCAGCATTTCAAAAAATGTCAGGTGGTATTTGCTTTTTCCCACAATATCAAGATCGACGGTTCTGATGCATTTTTGAATAGAGCAGAGTCTTGACGACCCAAAGTCTTTCTCGGCATCTTTCTCGCCTAAAAAGTAAGGTGTAAACTGCACCATTCCCGAGTTTGTATAAAGAAGAGTCGGATGATTTTCAGGGACAAGTGAACTGGATAAAACTTCAACATGCTCTTTTCCCTTTTTCGCAAGGACATTAACAAAGTAGTCTATAAAACGCTTTCGGATTTCTTGAGAGGTCATAGATTATGTCTTAGGCACAGTGCTTTAGTACATACAAATTATATCATCACAGCCTTATTACATTTGCTTCTTTGATAAGTTTCTCAGGCACACTGTGTATATCTGCTGTAGTTACTATTACCTGCTTGGAATCTATTACCGCTAAAACTGCCTTGCGATAATTTTCATCAAGCTCACTAAAAATATCATCAAGTAAAAGAATTGGTTTTTCCTGAGTTACAAGTTCAATATATTCCATTTCATAAATCTTTAATGACAAAACTCCGGTTCTCTGCTCTCCACGGGAACCATATCCGCTTAAATTCACTTCGCTGTTTCTTCCTTTCAAAGAAAAACTGAAATCATCCCGATGAGGACCTACCTGTGAAGATTTTCGGATTATCTCCTTTTCTTTTATGGAATTTAGAATATCTTCTGATAATCTGCTTTTGTGGTAATCAAGCTTTAAAATCCTTTCTTTGTTAAACAGCTTGGTGCTTATTTCAGTAAGGGGATCATAGGACTCGCTGAAAAACTTTGTCCTTATGTTTTGTATATATCCGCCAAGACCAAGCATACGAATATTCCAGAATTCGAGCTGTTTATGCCGGGCTTCAGAGACAGGAAAATCATGCAGACTCTCGAGCACTTTGTTTCTTTGTTTAATCACCCGGGCATATTCTTTGGTGCTTTTGTAATATCTTGGATCTGTCTGGCTCAAAACACGGTCAAGATAATCGCGCCGTCTGGATGGAGACCCCGCAACAAGCCTTATATCAGATGGCGAAAACATAACTGTTTTTAACAGTCCAACAAACTGAGTACTTGGTTTTTTAGCTCCATTAACTTTAAAGGTCTTGCCGACGCGTGTGGAGTTCTCAGTTTTTTGGAGCACCACTTCGAATTTGTCACTTGAATCCAGTTTCGCCGTCACTCTGGCAAATTCAGAACCAATCCTAATCATTTCAGAAGTCAGCCCGACTCTTGATGATCCGCCTGTGCTTAAAAGCCCTATAGATTCAAGAATATTAGTCTTTCCGGATCCGTTGGGGCCGGTAATAACATTTAT
>MEVH01000002.1:3728-12911 GCA_001772665.1 candidate division WWE3 bacterium RIFCSPLOWO2_01_FULL_39_13 | reverse complement strand
CCAAACATAAAAGAGTTTACCCTATAACGGTTAATTACACATCTAGGTCTGACCTCGGTTTATCCGCCCATTCCACAAATTCGCTACCAATTTATTGACACCATTCCATAAATTTGCTATAAATTTGTGGAATGATTAAGAGGTCGCTATTAAAAACCATAAAAGATACAGAAAAGGAAGGTTTCATCACAGTCATTTACGGCCCTAGAAGGGTCGGCAAAACCGTATTGCTTAAACAAATAATTGAAGAAAATACCGGTTTAAAAAGTATCGTTTTCAACGGCGATACCGAAGAAGCAAGAAATCTCCTTTCTTCTACTTCAGAGGTGCAGCTTTCAAAAGCAGTCGAAGGACTCGATATAATTGCTGTAGACGAGGCACAAAGGATTGAAAACATAGGTCTGTCCTTAAAAATAATAGTAGACAAATTTCCAAAAAAGAAAATCTATGTTACAGGCTCGTCTTCAATTGATATCTCTAAGGGATTGAAAGAAACTTTAACTGGAAGAACTATCAGGCATAAATTATATCCATTATCTACTAAAGAGACTTCGGTTAACCTAGAGGACTACAAAAGATCATCATTTCTAAAAGATCAACTCATATATGGGGGATATCCATATTTATTGGAAGTACAAAACCACAAAGACAAGCAAGCATATCTTGAATCTGTAACCGAAGACTACCTTTTTAGAGATATTTTGCTTCTCAAAGACGTTGCTCAACCAGATACTTTAAGAAAATTAGCTGCTTTGCTTGCATTTCAGATCGGTTCAGAAGTTTCGCTAAATGAACTTGCCAACAATCTTGGTGTAGACGTTAAAACGGTTAATAGATACCTGTCACTATTGAAACAAGGTTTTATTATTTTTGAACTCGGCACTTATTCTACAAACCAGAGAAAAGAAATAGCTAAAAGCAAGAAATACTACTTTTGGGATCTAGGAATCAGAAATGCCGTTATTAAGCAGTACTTTGACCTGGACTCAAGAAAAGACATAGGAGACTTATGGGAAAATTTTCTAGCAGTTGAGAGGATGAAAAAGCAGGAATATTCAACGTCACGTACAAATAACTATTTCTGGAGAACTTATGATAAAGCTGAAATAGATTGGGTTGAAATAGATTCTGATCAGCAAATAAAAGCTTTCGAATTTAAATATTCGCCAAAGGGAACCAGAACTCCAAAAGCTTTTATGGATCAGTACGGTGTCAAGGTAGAAGAGATAAACAAAGAAAATTATCTGGATTTTGTTACTTGATTAGTTTAGTGCTTCCATCATTCTGCAGGCTCACGTTGATTACTGCCTACCAAAATTACACTGAAGGTGTATAAAGGATGCACAAAGTGATAAAATAGGGCTGTAGTAAGAAACGAAGTAGTTTGTTCCGATAGTGAATCTGTGAAATCTAGTCGTAATAAGAAAACTCATAAATTCAAACAAATAAGTTTGTTTTCTCTGCTTGGATTTCTGGTGGCTTTGTGTTTGATCATCTTTACTGTTTATTTCTTTCTCAACGGGTCAAATGAAATCCCCGTAAAGCAAGTACCGACAAAATCAGATAATACCAAGGTAATAAATGAATCTGAAAAAAGAAATGCTACTGCTCAAGAAGAGAATCCTTCGGTCGAAGATAGAACCATTACTGAAATGTCTGTTGTTAATGAATACACAGTTTCGCTGGATAAAAATTGGGTTGAAGCAACATTATGCAATATTAAGCACAAAAAACACGTGAAAATGGTAACAACATATCAAGAGGATTATGAACCAAGTAAAAACACTTGTACTTTTGGATATAATCTTGATGAATTAATTTGTCAAACAATCCCGTCAGAGTTAACCGTAATCGTTTTCAGTGGATATGATGGTGGATCCAGGCGAGAATATTATTTATCGCGCAGAAGTTATAATGATGAGACGAGTAAATATGTCGGAGCGTCGGAATTTGTTCTAAACGGAGAAAAATGGCTTAAGCTTAACTGGGAAGATGCATATGCTAACGACGATTATTATTCACCACAGGTTGTTTACCTTAAGGCAAAAGGATCTGTTCTAGTTGCTATTATTGGATCGGGACAATATGGATATATCCGATTCGATGATAATGTTAGAAAGTTTTTATCCTCAATAGAAATCAATTAAAAAATCTCGTTTTAGATATCAGTGAATTCTGTGCTGAAATTATTTAACGAAAGGTTTTTAATTCTAATTGTCCGCAATTCTAAACATAAAAGAGTCTACCCTGTAACGGTTAATTATCCTGACTCTTCACAAGTAAATCCACTATACTTTAGAAGTGAAGAATGTAATGCTCGCTTTGCGAGTTTTATGGCTCAAATCCCTCGACCTTACGGTCGGGGTATTTCGCTCGCATTATAAAGCTCCTCGCAGGAAGGGTAGTTGTCACTTTAAAATTTTCTTTTTTAGGTTTTTTGCTTTTTCAATAAAGTAATTCTGCCAAGTTTTTTCATCAATTTTTTCCATTAAGTTTGGATAATCCTTTAACTTTGGCGCCTTCATAAATTGTATCCCCAGTTTTAGCGGGTCAATGTGCCAATCGAATTTTATTTTAGCGAGTTTCAGCAAATCTTCATTGGAATAGCCATATTTTTGGTTGATCATATATAGATCCATGAAATCTCTGCTTCGAGGATATTGGTAAATAGTAAACAGTTTATTTACTGCGATGTCTTTTATGCTGTCTATTTTCAACCCGTACTCAACTTTCTTCTCGTCAATTCTTTGAAATGGAAAATAAGTAAATTCCAGCTTAAGATCATATTTGTAAAGTGAGAGCAATATAATGTTTCTATTATAACTTGTGTTTATGTCAAAACTTTTATAATCCAAGTCTTTTCGAATAGTTTTAAGGAAAGTTGAAATTTCCGAAGTATCTACTTCTTGCTCAGAAAAGAAGTCTAAATCTTCTGAGTAGCGGTAAGGGATATAAAATTCTGCCAATGCGGTTCCGCCAGTTAGGTAGAATTTACTACTTAACCTTTTTTCTTTAGCAAAAAGCTCAATGAACTTTATTTGATCTTTTGACAGAATTTTCGTTTTTTTCATCTTTTTTCAGAAGGAATTGCAAATATTTTCTTTTTTCTGGATCGATATTTAATCTATCTATATGCTTTTTTAGCAAGTTTTTGCTAATTTTTTCGTCTTTTAAGCCAAAGTTGATCAGTTGCTCTAATTTCCATATGGCGTATTGAGATCGGTATTTTTTTAGAACACTTGTATTTACAGTCCAATTATACACACTTATATTTTATCATTATTATTGGATCAGTTCGACGTGCGCACGTGTTGGATTTAGAATTTAGTAACGTTGGTTGTTACACTCCAAATGGTAAAATCAAGGCAATGACTAAGGATGAAAAGGAAAAGGGTATAAGTGCAATTGCTGAACAAATTTCTTTGTGCAAGAAATGCCGGCTGTATGAGCAGGCGCTGCATCCAGTTCCGGGAGATGGAAGCTGCAATACCGAGATTACATTCGTGGGAGAAGCCCCGGGATTTTATGAAGACCAGCAAGGAATCCCATTTGTAGGAAGAGCTGGCAAACTTCTAGAGTTCATGCTCAAGCAGATAGGCTACAAAAGGGAAGAAGTCTGGATAGGAAATATTATTAAACACAGGCCTCCTGAAAACCGCGATCCTCTGCCTGATGAAATCTCAGCCTGCCAGGACTATTTGAATCACCAGCTTGAAATCATATCTCCTATTCTGGTTGTTACTTTGGGCAGATTTTCTATGAACCATTTTTTGCCTGATGCAAAAATATCGGTAGATCACGGAAAGGTACAAAAAGCGGACAAATTTACAATATATCCCCTTTATCATCCCGCAGCTGGACTCAGAAACCCGCAGGTTAAAAAGAACCTTCTAATAGATTTTCTAAGAATCCCAGAAATACTTGAAAATGTGAAAAACGGTCATTAAGCACAGAAAATGCTAAACTATTATAAATGAATGCTCCACCTTTAAAAATCATCCCAATCGGCGGAACGACAACTGTACAAAAGAACATGTACGTCTATGAGTGCCAAAATGACATTATTATTATGGACTGCGGGATAGGATTTCCGGATATGGAAACACCCGGAGTTGATATATCCATTCCTGACTTTTCCTACGTGCTTGAAAACCGCGATAAAGTAAGAGGAGTCGTCATCACCCATGGCCACGAAGACCACCGCGGATCAATAGCATATCTTCTCAAGGAATACAAATTCCAAGTTTATGCCGTTACCTTTGTCAAAAAGCTTATCGAGCAGTCCCTTGAAGAATTTACAAATCTAGGTAACGTCAAAATAAATACGCTGGATCCAAACCAGCCTCTTCAATTGGGATGCTTTCGGCTTCACCCCTTTGCAGTAAACCACTCAGTACCCGACACTTATGGATTTGCGATTGACACTCCCCAGGGAAGAATATTTCATAATACAGACTTTAAATTCGACTGGTCGCCAGTAATGGGAAAGCCTTTCGAGATCCAAAAAGCTGCAAAACTCGCCTCTGAAGCACCTGGTGAAGTCCTCGCCCTTTTGTCAGACTGTCTTGGATCAACCACCGAAGGATACTCAAAATCTGAAAAAGATATACAAACCACATTTGAGACTATCCTAGCTGATTCCAAAAAAAGACAGGTTTTTATCACAACAATATCCTCAAACATTTCGCGTATACAGCAGGCAATCAACGCATCAGTTAAATACGGTAGAAAAGTAGTTTTAAGCGGACGCTCAATAAGACAGACAATGGAAGTAGCCCGCGAAATGAACTACATATCATCCCCTGACAATGTCTTTGTAGATGAGAGAAATTCATCCAAGTACAATCAAAGCGAAATTACGTACATAATAACCGGAAGCTACGGCCAGAAAAATTCAGGTCTTTGGCGTGTCGTCGCAGGCGAGCACAAAAGCATCAAGTTGTCAGAAAACCCGGTTGTAATCTTTTCGGCAGATCCTATCCCAAACTCTATAAGCACAGTAAATATCCTAATAGATGAGCTGTATATCAAAAATGCCGATGTCTACTATTCAGAAATCCAAAACAACCTTCATGTTTCAGGCCACGGGATAAAGGGAGATCTGTCGCTTCTTGCCAATATCGTTAAACCAAAATATTTCATCCCGATAGGTGGAAATATCAAACACATGCGGGCCTACTCAGATATGATGCAGGAGCAGGGAGTCGAAAAAAACAGAATCCTCGAGCTTCTTGACGGCCAGGCAGTAATTTTCGAAAACAATACCGTGAAAATGGGTAAAAAATTGAGGCTCAAGGATGTTTATGTTGACGGGACATTAGTAGGTGATGTAGGGACAAAGGTTCTGGATGAGCGAATGCAGATGGCCAATCATGGTATGGCAGTAGTAGTAATAGAAGGATCAAATGTTGAAGTAATAACCCACGGTTTTATTTTTGTAAAAGAATCTGGATTACTTATAGATAAAACTAAAAAGCTAGTAAAAGAAAGCATCAACGTAAAAGTAAAAGGAGGAGACCGCAAAAAGTACATTGAAAAAACACTGCAGAGATTCTTCTTTGAAGAGACTGGGCGTAACCCGCTAGTATCAGTGGTTTTCACAGGATTCTAACTCCAATTCTCCATTTTCAATCGAAGCCAAATGCACGTCAATCACACACAAAATTGGGATCGTTTCTACCTTTCCATTACCTTCCAGAAAACATCCTGTGGTATATCAACTTTTCCAAATCTTTTCATTCTCGATTTTCCTTTTTTCTGTTTGTCTAAAAGTTTATTTTTACGCGTAACGTCTCCACCGTATAAATGGCCTGTTACATCCTTTCTTGCGGGCGAAATGTCTTCGCGCGCTATAACTTTTCCTCCTATTACCGCCTGAAGCGAAACCTTAAACTGCTGTCTTGGTATCAAATCTTTAAGCTTCAAAACAATCCTCTTGCCTGCATCATAGGCTTCTTTTTTCTGGACAAGCTGAGACAAGGGAGGAATTTTGTCATTTGCAGCGAGAATATCCACTCTGGCAATCTCAGCCGGAACATACTCATTTATTCTGTAATCAAGGGAAGCATATCCCGATGAAACTGACTTCAATTTATCATAGAAATCTACTATTATTTCAGCCAGTGGAATTTTATATGAAATTTTTGCACGTTCTGACCCAAGGTAATCTGTACTTACATATTTCCCCCGCCGGCTACTGCAAAGCTCCATAATCGAACCGATATATTTCACCGAAGTGTAAACATCAATTTCAGCCCACGACTCCAAAGTCTCCTTTACATATGAGGGGTCAGGAAATTCTGATGCGGACTTGACCACTATCTCCTCCCCATTCGTGAGCTTTACCACATACCTGACAGACGGTGAAGTTGCGATAATATCTATTCCATACTCTCTTTTAATACGCTCCATTACAACATCAGCGTGTAAAAGACCGAGGAAACCGCATCTGAATCCTCTTCCAACTGATCCGATATTTTCAGGCTCATATGTGAATGCGCTGTCATTAAGGCTTAATTTCTGTATAGCTTCGCGAAGCTCAGTATACTTGGATGAATCCTGCGGATAAAATCCTAAAAATACCACAGGAATAGGCTCCTTATACCCGGGAACAGGAGAAGGAGATTCACCGACCCGGGAAATCGTATCTCCAACCCGAGCTTTTGAAAGATCCTTCAGCCCCGTTGCAATAAATCCGACCTGCCCGTCGGAAATTTCATTTACGATTACTTCTTTTGGAGATAGATATCCAATTTCAGTAATGCGGGAGCTGGCTTTCGAAGCTATAAACTTAATATCGTCGCGCCTTTTAAACTCTCCTCCAAAGACTCTTACAAAAACAACAACTCCTCGGTATTCATCGTAAAAAGAGTCAAATACAAGAGCCTGGCTGATCTCAGAGCTTGTCCTTGGGAAAGGAACAACATCTATTATCTTTTCTATAAGCGCCTTAACTCCCTCTCCGGTTTTACCCGATATAAAGGATATTTCGTCTTTCTTGAATCCAAGATCCATTAACTGCTCCACCGACTTATCAACCATTGCATAAGGCAGATCAATTTTATTTACGACAGGGATTATTATCAGTCCGGCACGGCGTGCTTTATCCAAATTTGCAATAGTCTGGGCCTGGACACCCTGGCTCGCATCAACAAGCAAAACCGCTCCTTCACATGCGGCAAGAGACCTTGACACCTCATACTCAAAGTCAACATGCCCAGGTGTATCAATAAGATTTAGCTCATATTTCCGGCCTTCGCAGGAATACTTCATTCTTACAGCTTTGAGTTTTATAGTTATCCCCCGTTCCTTTTCAAGATCCATACTGTCAAGCATTTGATCTTTCGCAGTCTCAACAGACCCAGTCATCTCAAGAAGCCTGTCAGCAAGAGTTGACTTGCCATGGTCAATATGCGCGATTATGCAGAAGTTTCTAATGTGATTTACATCCATATTGCATATTTGAGAAAAATCATTTTTACCGTGATAGACCATCTTCAGATTTCACTTATTATACCCTTATCTGGTAAACTTCTCTTAATGCCCGAACAGAACAACTCGATAAACTTCGCTGCACGAAAAACCATTCGGGATGACGGCCTTGTAAAAAAGATATTCGACTGGACCCTTAAAAGAGGCGTAAAGATGATCATCATAACAGAAGCAATAGTTCTTTTGATCTTTATTTCAAGAATCGGGAGCGAGCGCGAAATGAGACTTCTCTCTCAGAAAGTTAAAGAACAACAGATAGTAGTAGAACAACACCAGGATTTCGAACAATTATTTAACGAGAAACAAACAAAACTAATTCAGATAGAGAATATCATAAACTCTAAAACTAACTGGATAGAAATCGCTAAAAATTTTAACAGCAGTATTCCTCTGGGAGCAGTGCTGACTGAAATTTCTTATTCCCCCGGAGATATAGAATTCGGGGCAGAAGTAAGCTCTCCAGAGGCATTCGGAATATTAATAAGCAAGCTTAAATCAAACAGCAGTATAAAATCATTGACACTTCTATCAAGCAGGTACAACACTGAAGAAAGTTTTTACGAATTATCATTAAGTCTCGAATACTAAATAAAAATAATATGGACAATATTTACAAAAACATAGAGGAATTAAAATTAACAGAAATTATCACAGACAAGAAAAACCGCGATTATTTCCAAATTTCCCTTACCGCTGGAGTGCTTCTAATTTTCCTTGCTTTTGCCATCAGGCCGTCGCTGGTTACTTTCATGAAAACAAGAAAGGATATTTCTGAATACAAAAAATACAGCGCAGATCTTGAAACCAAGATCCAGCACCTGAATGGGGCAAAAAATATATATGACAGGAATCAGAACAGCATTGAACTTTTAGACAAGGCAATACCGCTCGAGCCGGAGGACGACAAGCTGATCTCAAGCCTTGATTATCACGCCATAAAAAATTTACTAATAATAGAAAACCTTAATTTCGGCTACTCTAAAGATGTGAATCCGGCAAGTATAAATTTCAGCATAACAGCAACAGGAGCCTATACTGACATAGAGAAATTCTTAGCTGACCTTGACAACATTCTTCGGACAATAACCGTAGAGTCCTTAGAAATAAAGCCAGAAGAGGAGAATAACTCTGAGAGCACAACAAAAGCAGTTACTGCAGTAATTAAGGGCAAAGCCTATTATTCGGTCGACCTCAAGACAACTGATGACGGAGAAACTCTCATTGCGCCTGAGGATATACTCCTGCCAAAAGATATAGTACCAATACCTTAATACTCATTTCTGTCCACGAAATGTTATGATTAGTGTATGAAGATGAACTGGATCATGAGATTAATAATAATCTCGTCAATCACAGTTGCTGTGTGGATTGCTGCAGAAGTGTACGAAGTTTACAAGAACCCCGCGCTTCCGAAAATTTCGACAGAGCTGACAGCTCCAATCAACCCAAGTTTAAATGAGGATATTCTAAATAGCCTTCCTGACAAATCTCCTTACTAATGAAGTTTCCATAAGAGAAGAAACCAGCAGTTCATATTCCTTAATTTTGAGTATTTTTGCTAAGAAAGAGTAAGTAACAAACCCTATTAATGTAACAGTCCCTGTAAGCACAAAAAGCCCAAATGTTCTTGTCGTATCAAAAATAAGCCCGTCCAGAACCTTAAGAGGAATATAAAGCGCGAGTCCAGTGATT
>MEVH01000002.1:0-3690 GCA_001772665.1 candidate division WWE3 bacterium RIFCSPLOWO2_01_FULL_39_13 | reverse complement strand
AGCCCGAAGATCTATACCTCCCAGTCTCTTTACAACAGCAATAAACAACAGCAGGCAGTTCACAAAACTGCCGATAGTATACGACAACGAAATGCTCCACACCCCAAGGTGCAGATATTTCACAAAAAATACCGCAAAAGAAGCGCTAACCATCATCGAAACAAGGCTTATTTTAAGAGGAGTTTTTGTATCGCATGCTGCATAAAATGCCCGCGCCAGAATCAGAACCAGCGCTTGTGCAACAATAGAAATACTGAAAAACCCAAGAGAGTATGCTGTCATCACCGTAGCTTCCCATGGATATTTTCTGGCACCAACAGCAAGCCTTACCAGCGGGACTCTTAATATAAATATCAAAATGCTTATCGGCATAACAAAAAAGATAACCTGATGAAGGGTTTTCATCAGTAATTTTTTGAAATCAGTCGTGTTATCTTTGTTGTATGCAAGTGACAATAATGGAAGAGCTGCCTGTCCGAGCGATATTCCAAACACCCTGACAGGAACATTTTGTATATCAGTTGCAAATGTAAGAATAACGTTTGACGGCGCAGATATAAATAATGCAAGATTTGTATACAAAGGGACAAGTATTTTTTGAGCAGCTTGTCCAATGGCTCTTGGAACAAAAAGAGCATAAATCTCCCTTACCCCTTTATTTCTTATGTCTACAATCCTTGAATATTTAAACCCAAGATTTTTTACAAGTGGCAGTTGTATTGCCATGTGAAGTAAAGCTCCAAAAATCATTCCGTATGCAGGGGCAAAAATTCCATACTTTCCAACGAAAAGAACGATAAAAATGATTATCCCAAGGTTATACATGACAGGAGCAAGTGAAGGAACTACAAACCTTTTAAAGGACTGCAGAATGCTGGTAAAAAAATTGCTCAAAATGAATATTACCTGCGCAAACATCATAACCCGCATAAGGCTTGCCATCATAGCCAGATCGGAAACCGTAAGACTGCTGTTTTTTGCAATGATTTCACGAGATATAAAGTCCGCAGAGAAAAAAACAACAAGGGTAAAAATTAAGAATATTAGAAGAGAAGTATTTAATACTATGGAGGTTATCCCCCAGGCCTTGTCTGGGTCATCTTTATAAACCTTATTGAAAACCGGAATAAAAGCAGACGACAATGCTCCAGAGACAACAAGCGACAGTATAAGATTAGGAATAACATCCGCGGCAAAAAATATTCCAAGTTCCGCCGAATCTCCAAAATACCCCGAAAGCATACGGTTTCTTATAAATCCAAGGAACGCTGAAAGAACGTATATTGAACCGATTACTGCCGCCGCAGATAATATTGTATGCTGTTCAGATAGGAACGCACGTGTGCCACGCTTGAAAATTGTTGATACCATAGGCACAGAGATACTAGCATAACTCTTGATATCGTCTCAACGCCTTGCTAGAATTACAGGCATAATGGCGAACACAAAACAGGCAGAGAAAATGATAAGAAAAACGGAAAGGAACACGAGGTACAACAAGTGGTGGAAATCAAAGATAAAGGAAGCATTTAAGAATCTCGACTTAATAGCTGCAAAGCCATCTGTTACTGCCGAAGAACTCAAAGCAGAAAAATCAAAAATACAGAAGATTATCGACAAGGCCACGAAAAACAAAGTCATTCACCAGAACAAATCAAACAGAATGAAAAGCAAAATTCTTAAGAATCAACTGGGGAAATAATACTTGCATCCTTTGGATTTATGTTATTATAATATAGATTGAGTTGCATCCTAAGGTTGATTTTAGTTTTAAAAATTATGTCTCTGCCCAAAAAAAATAAGTCAAAGTTTTTATCTTTTGTTTCACTTCCTTTAGTTGCCTTTGCCCTAGTGGCACTAGCAGTTCCCGCTCCAGCCTCAGCTGCATCTGCATATATATCTCCCGCCACAGGATTAATTACAAATTCAAGTTTTAAGGTCAGCATTTATGTAGAATCATCTGCTACTGAACCTCAAATCGCCAGTACACATATTAAAATATCCTATCCTGCAGATGTAAATGTAGTATCTATAGACAACGGTGATTTTGACTCTTACATTCAAAAGGAAACAAATGCAGCAACAAGGGAAATATCAGTAAATGCCGTAAACAATGCCGGGAGCTATAAAACCGGGAAGGTCAAGGTCGCTTCTGTCAATTTTGGTACACAGTTAACAACAGGCCAGGTTCAGCTGACAATAAGTTCAAGCAGCGAAATTAATGGAGCCGGGGGAGAACAGCTTCTAACAGAAACTATCAATGGGGTCTATTCACTTGATATTTCTGCCGAAACAACGACACCTACAGTTGAGAGCACACCAGCAGCCACCACAACAGAAGTTGCTTCAGCTGAAGTACCAGCAACAGGAGGAAACAATTTCGTCTACTATATGATTGTTTCCACAGCACTGATAACACTTGGAATAATGACATTTATCAAGGGTCCTGCGAAACTGCAGAGGTCTTGATACTTTTACATCTCCTGAATCAGGCTGGGTATTAATTAAAAGCAGAATTTCCGGTCTTCCTTCTTTTTTTAGGTCGTTTTTATATCGCTTTAGAAATCTGGCCTTTAATAAAACTGAAAGTGCACAAAGAAGTATTACTTAACAAGTTTTCCTATCACTGACAAACGGTATTTCGTTGTTCCCGGGGGCGTACAGGTAAAAAGAACAACACTGCTCTCGTGGCTGCCAATTTTATCTGCATAGGGATTTTCTAACGGGTTAATTTCTTCTGGTTTTTCAATTTTAGTTGTATCTACTAGATATCTATACTCTGATCCGTTGTAGCTGATATAAAATTCGTCTCCATATTCAAGCTCACCAAGCCTCGAAAATATCCCGCGGTAATCACCATCTTCATACTTGTTTTCGTAATCCGAGTAGGTTGAATGACCGTATATAAATACACCGCAAGCCTCATCAGGAAGACAACTTCCATTATAATGGCCAAGTGTCTCGGCTGGATCAAGACTCCCGGAATTAATCTCAACAAGCGCCCCGCTGATTTCTAGCTTTGGAATAGTCAGATAAAAATACTCGGGAAGATTCCGCTTTCGAACAGGTTTAAGATCAGAAACAGGAAGATCTTCTAACTCATTTTCCGCATTATCTGAATCTTTGATAAAATTACCGCCGAGTTCATCAAATTTAAAAGGTTTTTCGTCTGAAGCGGACAAAATTAAAGCATCACTGGATGCAATCGGCGTTTTAACAGGAGCCGAAGCTTTTACTTCAGCCTGGACTTTAATAATAGGCACTAACACTCTGTTACCAAGAAGAAACAACCCGGAAAGGATTAAAAGCACCGAAATAGATATTTTAAGAAGGGCTAAATTGAAAAATCTAGATACACGCGATGCCATCTCAGAAGAGAAACCACTTTCAACTCTTTGTTTTTTTATGTAGTAATAAGGTTCAAACAAGGCTCGCCAGAAGCCCTGTCCAAGGCGGATCTAACGGCTGCAACAAATATTGCCTACGCAACCGGATATTCCTGTCATATAACCGATGGGATAGAGCGCAGTCATCAGAATGCTGGCCTGCTATGCATTGAAGTATAGCATAAAGTCCTGCATCAATCCCCTCTTTGAAACGTTTTTCGACTTTAAATCAACATCAAGTTTGAAAAGCAGTTTATACAATTCTAATACACGCTCTTCGCTGAGCCTGCTGTACCCGGTTTTC
>MEVH01000001.1:43936-63446 GCA_001772665.1 candidate division WWE3 bacterium RIFCSPLOWO2_01_FULL_39_13 | reverse complement strand
TCTGGTTGAATTGAATACAAAACTGGACAAGAAACTGAAAGACCTAGTTCATAGTTTGGATGACAAACAATATGATCTAACAGGGTAAGAAAAACATGGTTTTCGATGACATCGAATTATGATCTAATACGTAACCGAATTTATTGTTGTTTTTTCAAGACAGGAACTAAAACCTCGCATGGACTTATTGACCTGAATGTTAACCAAATAGAGACACCAGCGCGGGTTTTTATGTGTATTAAGGAGTACACAAACGTGGAGAAACGCTGATTTAGGCACAAAACAACGGTTACAAGGGATAATTTTTCCGGAAGGTGTGACATACCACTTTCCGAGTTTTCGAACCACACGTTTATGCAGTCTTTT
This sequence comes from candidate division WWE3 bacterium RIFCSPLOWO2_01_FULL_39_13, assembly GCA_001772665.1. Taxonomy (GTDB): domain Bacteria; phylum Patescibacteriota; class WWE3; order 2-01-FULL-39-13; family 2-01-FULL-39-13; genus 2-01-FULL-39-13. The sequence continues at coordinate 63,080 of MEVH01000001.1, read as the reverse complement.
CAAGGCTTTCGAGAATCCAGATGCCTCAGATGAACATTTGGGGTGGTTGATGGGGCTCGAACCCACAACCTCCTGTTCCACAGACAGGCGCTCTGACCATTGAGCTACAACCACCGCAATTAATGTGAATTATATAGGAAATATGGAATGTTAAAAAGCCTAGGCTGTTTTTTCTATTTTAACGAGGCGGTGTTCGTGGTCTTCAATAGTGTCATCGTGTCTGCGGAATAGTGATGTCAAAGAAGTAATTTCTGTTCTTAATGCTACAAACATAATAATTAGATCATCCTTAAACTGCATAATATCGTTTTGCATTCTTTGATATGTGTCCTCCGTTTTCTGTTCGAGTTGGTACTTCATATTTGCCAGTTCATCTTTGGTTGCATAAATTGATGATATTTCTGCAAGCATATAGTCGAGTCTTTTATCGAAGTATTCTTTGCTTAATGGAGTCTCTTTTTTTACTTTCATATTACTGGGTATAACATAAAAAAAATGATCATGGCAAGGGATAAACTCTAAACTATTTCTGACAGAACAATGAACTCTCATTAGCTGAAATGTAAACGATGTGGATATAGTATTTAGTTCGTCAGATAGCGAGATTAGGAATGCGATCAATCGCCTGCGGTGATTTAACAAAATCTCGTTTTTGAGCATAGAAATATGCCACGGCAGCGATCATTGCTGCGTTATCAGTGCAGAGCCATAATGGCTTTGGATAATATAATGGAATACGATTTCTTTCTGCCATATTTTCAACCTGCTCACGAAGTGCTGAATTTGCAATGACTCCCCCTCCTACAATAAACATCTTTGGCTTGTATTTTTTAACTGCCTTTTCTGACCTTTCGACAAGACAGTCTATTGCTGCCTGTTGGAAAGATGCTGCAAGGTCATTGATAGTATCTGTAGAGAGGTTTTGGGATAAGTCATCAACCTTAAAAGCTTTCTTTCCTGGTTTTGATTTGTATTTTCCAAGAATACTTAATATCTGATACAAAACTGCAGTTTTAAGCCCCGAGAAGCTGAAGTTAAAATTATCCTGATCCATTAGAGGCCTAGGGAATTTGTATCTCATCTTATCTCCGAGTTTTGCTGACAGCTCTATTTTTGGCCCGGCAGGATATTCCATACCAAGCATACGACCGACTTTATCAAAGGATTCTCCTACGGCATCGTCGATTGTTTCTCCAATATGGGAAAATTTCAAATGATCAGTCATTAAATATAAATCAGTGTGGCCGCCCGATACTGTAAGTGCGATTAACGGGAATTCGAAGTCTTCGATTCCTGAAAAGGGTTTATTATTTTCATCACGAGCGAGACAGCTGTAAATATGCCCGGCCATGTGATTTACTGCAATGAGAGGAATCTTGTACTTTTGAGAGATGTTTTTTGCGCAGGATATTCCTGCTTCTAAAGCAATAGCCAGGCCCGGACCTTGAGTCACTGCAACCGCATCAACATCAGAGCAGGATAACTTTGCCGTATTAAAGCATTCTTCAGTCGCAGCAGGCAGAAATTCCTCGTGCTGCCTTTTGGCTTCTAAAGGCATTACTCCCTGCCACTTGGCATATTCCTTAATCTTAGACCAGAATACATTCGACTTGATGCTCAAGTTCTCCGAAACAGCGACGGAGGTGTCATCACAACTAGTGTCTATAGCTAGAATTTTCATTGTTTATCCTCCTTAATAGTAAGTTTTCTTGTATTCTCATCTACATATTCAAAATGTATCCATATTATTGGAGCATATTTTTTCATGCTCATTATTTCGCTTTTAAATTTATCTGCCCATTCTATTACGACTATGTTTTCTCGTTTAACCATAGGGGTTATTTTTATCTCATCGAATTCTCCTTTTTTCTCAATTCTGTAAAGGTCAATATGGTTGAAATAATGCTTTTGGCCGTCTTTTGATGCAATTTCATGCTCTCTGTGAAGAGTAAAAGTAGGAGATTTTATTGTTGACTTTGTCCCATAAGCTTTTCCAAGGTGCCTGGTAAATGTAGTTTTTCCGCTTCCAAGTCCGCCGGTAAGTGCAAAAATAGCCGAAGATTCATAATTTTTCGCAAGACTTTGGGAAATATCCTTATATTCATTCTCATTTGTGACGAAATATACCTTTTGCATCTAGTTATTATCTTTTATTTCATAAATACAGTCCAATAGTGTATCATTTTATTTGATTATGCTGCCCAGTAAACTTCTTCAGATATTAGCTAAAAATAAAGAATCAGCCAGACCATATCCCGAAGTTCTTACAGAGCTTAGAAATCAGGGATGGAGAGAAGATACGCTTGCTGACGCTGAGATTTGGTATCAAAATTATCAGCCTCCAATGACTCCTCAGATGCGGGCTGTTAAACGAAAAAAAGAGCTGTTAGAGTCATCTTCTTTGGAAAAGAAACATATCCCGGCAAAATTCTTTTCTAAGAATGATTATGATTATGAGATGCCTGAGTCAGAAAAAGCAGAGGTCGCTGTTGAAAAAAATGAAATTAAAAAGGCTGAGCCTCCTAAGCAAAAAGAAGTTCTAAAAAACGATCCCCCAAAAACGGGAGGAGTTCAAAATTTTGGATCTCTAAATCTAGGAAAAGAAGAAAAGTCTGATTCTCCAAATCCAGAGCTAGAGAGAAAAATCATTACTCAAAGAACTTCACCAAAAATAGCCAAAGAGGAAATAAATGGAGAAGTTGTTGAAAGAATGTATCCATTTTTTGCAATACTGACTGCAGCCATGGCTATACTACTTGCAGTTGGTTTTACGGCTGTTGTTTCAATTGCCTACGGAAAGATAAATATCGGCAATAGAGATATCCAGCATAAAATCAGAAATATTGTACAGGGGCTTCCTTTTGCTCCTAAAACCGCCGATTATATTATAGATCGGGCTGTTGAGGCAGACAGTAATATCAAAAGTTCATATATCGAAGCCTCGATGGCATCTGAATCGAAGGATCTTGCAGGAATGCTTGGGGTAGGGAATTTTGATTTGTCTGTAAACGGACCGTTTGATTTGTCTGATCAGCTTAATCCAAAGTTATCTTTGAATCTAAAAATGGGTGATGATTTTGAATCTGACCTCATGTTTATTAATAACATGTTTTATTTTAGATTTTCCCGCGTCCCGGAAGGCCTTCAGGAATATCTAAAAATGATGGGAATTCCAATTTTAGAGGTAGATAATTACTTAAATAGGTGGTATTCATACAAAATTCCGCCTAAGCAAAATGAGGCTAGAGATTTTATAAATGAGTCTCATGATACGACCTACTTTAGCAATGAGCTTCGAAAGCTTCTCAGAAGCGATCTTCTTTCAAAGTTTACTGTCAGCAAGTCAGAGATAGACGGCCGAAATTCTTATGAATTGACCCTAGACCTTTCAGACCGTGACCTGCAAAATCTTCTATTGCGTCTAGAAGGAAGTTCTATCCCCAGTGCGGTTAGTGACGCTGACAGCTACATAAGCGGTGCAGTAATAAAGGTTTGGGTAGACACAGAAACTTATTACACCCAAAAAGCTGTTGTAATGGTCACTATTAATAATGTGATGCTGAATTCTACTTCTTCGGTTTTGGGGGACGCTGATCAGTTTATAGATGAGAATTTGCCACCAGACCCCGAAGGTTTACCCGGTTTGTCCCCTAATCCGGCTATGCTGTCTGCTCCGAATGAAGCGAACATAGTGTTTTCTTTGAAGTTGTCGCAGTTTAACCAGCAGTTTGTATTTGAAGAGCCATCTAATGCTGTGTCTTACGAAGATCTTATGGCAGGTCTAACAGGAGGACTTCCTCTTGACACTGAACGCTTTATTCCAGAAATACTGAAGCCTTTTGTCTGGCAGATTAATGAAAATGACAGCAGGGGTATTGTTCCCCTGCCAAAGTGATCGGATCCATTAGGCCGAATTTCCCAGCTTTTCTGCTTCCTCTGCTTCTTTTTTATCCTTGTGGATAGTTCCTTCGGGATGGTTTGGAGGCGAATAGATAGTATAGAGCTTTAACTCGATGCTTCCTGTATTTACTATATTGTGCTGCGCGCCAGCTGGGACAATAATTGCGAAATCATCTTTAACCTGGGTTTTTGCTCCATCTATTATGACTTCTGCTGATCCCTGTTCGATTCTAAAAAACTGGTCGACGTTGTAGTGAACCTCCATACCGATGTCTTCTTGCGGTTGCAGACACATAACTACGAGCTGTGCGTGCTTTCCTGTATAAAGGACTTTGCGGAAGAAACTGTTTTTTAAAGTTTCTTCAAGAATATTTGAAACGTATCCGGTCATATTTGGCTCTCCTGAACTAATTTGACTGAAGCAAAAACATACTATCACGTAGTCATATTTTTATGTATATTAATTGAACTATGTTCGAAGATTTAAGGAGTAAGAAATTAAGGAAGATTTCTATTTTGGTCATGGTTCCGGCTGTCGTATTTCTTTTCATAGGAAGTTTTATTTATAGTGGGTATAAGGGGAGCATGGGTAAAGTTGTTTTGAATACTCCACCAGAATCTTCGAAGTCGACTTCTGCGGACTCAATGGAGTTTCCTTTTTATGAACTTACTGTCCCCTATTTAAGAGAAAGAACTTACGAGAGCAGGCTGGGGGACTTAGAGGAATATTCCAGTACCACTGAATATAAGTCATATTTAACAAGTTTCACTTCAGATAGCTTCAAGGTAAACGGGCTTTTGACTGTTCCTGAAGGCGATATGCCCGAAAGGGGCTGGCCGGCAGTAGTTTTTGTGCACGGTTATATTCCTCCTTCAACTTATATAACCACCGAGAAGTATATTGCCTATGTGGACTATCTTGCCAGAAACGGATTTGTAGTTTTTAAGATAGACCTTAGGGGGCATGGAGATTCTGAAGGAGATCCGAGCGGTGCTTATTATTCTTCTGATTATATTATTGATACCTTAAGTGCATACAGTGCATTGCAGTCATCTGATTTTGTAAATCCAGAAAAGGTCGGTCTTTGGGGGCACAGCATGGCAGGGAATATTGTTTTTAGAAGTTTTGTAGTCAAAAAGGACATTCCGGCTGTGGTGATCTGGGCTGGTGCAGTTTATACATACAGCGATATCGCGGAATTTCATATAAATGACAACAGCTACAGACCTCCTTCTGATTTTCCAAATAGAGTACGTTCACGGGAATTATTAAGGGAGATTTATGGTGAATTTGATCCAGAAAATGATTTCTGGAAGCAGATAGTCCCGACAAATTATCTTGACGGAGTAACTGGGGCAATAGAAATCCACCATGCAAAAGATGATGACGTAGTTAATATCGGCTACAGCAGAAACGTCATGGAAGTACTAGATAACACTTCGATCCCGCACGAGCTATTTGAATACACATTTGGCGGACACAATATAACCGGATCATCATTTAATAAAGCAATGGAAAGGACAGTTGAGTTTTATAATGAGAGGCTTTAAATACTGGGAATTGATAAAAGGTTAGTTGTATTATCTTTTTTATAGTATCATCAAGAATGTTTTAGGATAAAAATCAAAGATGTTAGTATAACTTCATGGGATCTGTCCAAATATCTCAAGATATACAGCGGTTTGGTTTTGAAGCACTCATAGATCTTCCAGAAGGTCAGGTAACCCAAGTAAGTTCCGTTATTGATGTTTCCCAGTTAGAGGTAGCCTACACTTGGGGTGCGCAAAAATTGGTATTTAGAAGTTCGGTTAAATACCACGGCACAGATGCGCTGATAAAAATGTACAGAGACCCACAAGCAGAAGATGCCCCTGTGTCTTCTCGGAATGATGATGTTGGGATTATTACCATATTTCCTGCTGTCCCCCTCATAGAAGAACCTCCGTTAGGTACACAAGAATTATCTGAATCGAAAGCCCTTTCACATCTTATTGCTAAACGTTACCTTAAGGATCTAGTCCCTGAGACTGCTTTTTTTATTGCTCAAGATGAAAAAGGGATGCTAAGAAATTGGGAAATACAAACCAGAGTTTACGGTGACACTATGAAAGAAATCGGCTCTCTCTTACCGCATATGGGAAATTTAGAGAGAATCGAAGCCTTAAAATTAATTGGACTTGTTGAAAGAATGTTTCAAGAAACTGGATATATGCCAGACTTGCATGGAGATATCCTGAATACAGCAAATGTTGTTGTTTCTGCTGAAGATAAAAAATCATATCTTGTTGATACTGATGGCCAGATTGTCGTTGATAGAGATGTGGTCGATTCTATAAAGAAAAACCGTGAGTCGCTTATTATTGATGGAAGACTACACCCTTTGGTCGCTGAATGGATGAAAAAAACAGATTCAGTTGAAGCAGAGAGATGTTTCGGCTTGCTTCAAAGAACCATTGATACATTGGCTATTGCGAAGGATTATTTAAGAAGATAGATATTATATATTTTTTCAAACACTTAATGTTGCTGGTCTCAATCTTCCAGTCCTGCGTTTACAAGTACTGGTGTGTCTAAAAATTTTACTTCAATTCCGCTTTGTAATGTTAGTTTGATCCTTGAAAAATTTACTCTGTTTTTGTGTTTGGTATCCCACTTTAGATTTTGATATTTATTAAGAAGTTCATCGTAGCTTGTAACTAAAAATTCTGCATGTTCCCATTTTGATTCAGCAGGTTCTCCGCTAATTGGCTCTACAAGCTCTATAACATTTATTACATTCTGCTTGTATATAATTGGAGTTTTCAGCTTGATAATCGCGACCCTTCTATCGCTGACTAATGCTTCTTTTATGAGTTTCCCTTTATTCAAAAACTTTGGAAGAAGTCTTTCGTATTCGTTTGTAGAAGCTGTGGAAAAAGCGACATGATCTATTTTTAGACCCTCTATATCTATTCCAGCGCATTTTGTTTCATAGAAAAGTTTGTCTAGAAACTTTCTTGCTTCTTGTTTCATTTAGGGAATTATATCAGAGAAATTAAAAACCCCTGCAAACAGCTCGCGCTCTCGCAGTGGGATTAAGCAAAGCAATTGTAGTAAACTTAGGCCTTATGTCAAACGTGCTATAAGGTATTTGGCTGCCGGACTTGGATTCGAACCAAGACTGACGGCTTCAAAGGCCGCTATCCTACCATTAGACGATCCGGCAAAGATCTTTTCGTACCTAATTATATAGAAACCTTCACATATCAACAATACGTCGTAATTAAATTTCCTTTTCAAATGTCCATATTTGACGCTATAAAGCCTATAGACATAAATGAGGAGTGCGTCTAAAATTAGCATATAAGCTTATAGTTGAACCGTTCCATGGACAGGAATAAAAAAACTCTAAAGAGATCTAAAAAAAGGACTATAACAAAGCAAAAAACCTCGTCTTTTGTAAAGATAAGACAATCTGCGACTATCCTCAAGGTATTATTTTATATTCCTGTCGTATATTACGAAATCGCCAAACTTTTAATAGGTGCGGTAAAAAGAATTTCTAAAATATTATTAACACAATGGCAGTCCTATAGGATAATTGTAAGAGACGAGTTCGCGTCTGTAAAGAAAAACTATACAAGAGTATTATCCCGTAAAATTAATCTGATTCGCAGATATATAATCAAAATAATTCCAACAGAAAAACAAATTCATTCATATAAAAAAGCTGCTTATTTATCTGCAAAACACAGAAGTCTTTATATTCAAAAAGACATTAATATATTCTTTAAAAATCTTAAGAAACTCGGCAATACTGTAATATTTGAAATTCCTGATATTGATTTGAAAAGAAGGAAAATGCCAGCTTCTGTTAACCAGCCTTACCTGATTCCAGAGGATACTCAAGTACATAAGTCAATCTTCTCGAAAATATTTTCTCTTGAATTTAGAATTAGGATATTTTCTTTTACAACGCTATTACTATTATTTTTTCTAGGGTCCATTTTTACAGTCTCCGTCGTATACCTTAGTGTGTTCGAAGATCTGCCGTCTTCTGAAAATCTCAATAATCTTTCCCCCAGGCTTACAACTACGATATATGATCGAAAGGGAAACATCTTGTACAGAGTTTATGATAATGAAGATAGAACTCTTGTCAGATTGGATGACATCCCAGTTGACCTGATCAACGCAACCCTGGCAATAGAAGACCGTGGCTTTTTCTCACATCAGGGATTGTCTATTAGAGGAATAGTCCGTGCTGCTAAAAATACAATCTTTGAAGATGATCTTGAGGGAGGATCAACTATTACTCAGCAGCTTGTTAAAAATACTCTGCTGACTCGAAAAAGGACAATAAAAAGAAAAATGAAAGAAGCAGTTATATCCGTTGAACTTGAAAGGAGATTTTCAAAGGATGAAATACTTGAAATGTATCTGAACCAGATTTCTTACGGCAGCACTGCATATGGTGTAAAGTCTGCTGCTAACAAATATTTCGGAAAGAATCTCGGCGAGCTTTCACTGGCTGAATCAGCCTATCTTGCAGGACTTCCAGCCTCACCGACAACATATTCTCCATTTGGATCTAACCCTGATGCCGGCAAAATACGCCAGCGTGAAGTTTTAAATCTCATGGTTCAGGGTAATATGATCACGCAGAAACAGGCATTAGAGGCATTTAGCCAGAAACTCGTATTTAAAACAGATAAAGAGTATATAGCAGCCCCGCATTTTGTATATTATGTTGTCTCGCTTCTTGAAGATAAATACGGTCAGTCTCTTGTTGCACGTGGAGGATTAGAGGTTTACACAAGCATTGATCTTGATATGCAGAAGAATTTGCAGGACATTGTTGCAAAAAACGTCGACAGCCTGAAGAAATTAAATAATGTAAGCAACGGTGCTGTTTTAGTGACGGACCCAAAGACCGGAGAAATCCTTGCCATGGTTGGTTCGGCAGATTACTGGGACGAGGAAAATGACGGAAATGTAAATGTAACGATATCTCCGCGCCAGCCAGGATCCTCTATCAAACCTCTTACATATGCATTAGCATTTGAAAGCGGGTTTTCTCCTGATGACAAGATAGAAGATTCGCAGATCTCATTCGTCTCTGCCGGACAGAAAACATATTCTCCAGTTAACTATGATGGTAGATTTCACGGAACAGTTTCCCTCGCATCAGCCTTGGCTAATTCATATAATATCCCCGCGGTGAAAATACTCAATAAACTTGGAGTTGACCGCCTGATAGAATTCGGGGAATTAATGGGAATAACCACTTGGGATGATCCTTCGAGATTCGGCCTTTCTCTAACCCTTGGCGGGGGAGAGGTGAAAATGACAGACATGGCACAGGCCTTCGGGGTATTTGCAAATCTCGGCTGGAAGGTAGATTTAAACCCTATTATTCAAATAGTTGACTCTTCAGGCGAAATACTCGAGCAGAACAAATGTGTAAATTTTAATAACGAACAGCCGTCAATTCTAACGAGAAAAATTTTATTAAATAGAAAAGCCACAGCTGCTGTTATTGAAGAAAATCCTTCCGATTATTCGGGATTTACCTGTGAAGGTGAACGGGTTATAAGTGAAAAAACAGCCTATTTAATCGGAAATATACTTTCTAACAATACACTTAGGAGTCCGGCTTTTGGTTCAAACTCAGCGCTCAATGTCACAAAAAAGCAGGTTGCCGTAAAAACTGGAACAACTACAAATTTAAAGGATAATTGGGACGCAGGCTTTACTAATAATTTTGTTGTTGTGTCGTGGGTTGGAAACAATAATGGTGATCCAATGAAAAATGTCGTATCCGGATACCGGGGAGCTTCAATAATCTGGCGTGGTTCGATAGATTATTTAATAGAAAATAAAGATGTAGCAGATAAACTTGAAATGCCTTCGTCTCTTGTTGAGGTTGAAATATGCCCGCTGACAAATACACTTTCGTGCAGAGGATGTGCCGGGATAAAGAAAATATATGAAAAAGGAACAGAGCCAAAATCCACATGCGACCCTGAACAGATAAGACAAATGCTGGAAGAAAAAGATAAAACAGAAGAAGAAGAGTAAAATGCGGCCACCGGAACAATAGCGTACTATTTACCCCTTCAGGCCGCAGTTGATATTTTTAGTCACAGTTAATTTCAATTTCCTGTCCAACTTTTAGGTAATTCTTCCCCATATTATTTCTATAAAAGGAATCGTTCTCGCAGACTTTCATTGAAATTGTATAGACATTATCTCCCTTTTCTACAATGTAACTTACTATTGAGCTTGTATCCGGCAGAGAAGTCACATCATTTATTCCACCTACAGCTGTGTCTTCAGTTGCTCCGGCGTCTTCTCCAGTTATGTTTTCTTCTGGCTGAGACTCATTACCTGATGTTTCATCCGTAATAGCAGAATCCTCATCTATTATCTGATCACCATTTTCCTTTGTCTGATTTTCATCAGACTGGTCAGTTGAGGTTTGTCCATTAGAAGCATAATTCCATGCGATAACCGTGGCGGGTACGAGTAATACCGCTACTATTGTCGCAACCGCTTTGGCTGTATCTGTCTGCCACCATGCTTTGGCTTTGTTAAAAAGTCCTTCTTGTTTTTTCGGCAACTTATATCACCTCCTCGAAAGAATACTGTGTCTGGCTGATTCTTTTAGCTTTAACAAGCAGCCTGTATACATCAGAAGGACCATCGCAGGTGAAAAGGCTTAGATTGTCATTTCCAGATGATTTAACCTGATCGACCTCAAGCGGGTTTATTTGACTTATACCATTAACTTTGTAGGTATAAACTCCTTTTTGGCCAAATACTTGTATTTTATCTCCGATTTTCAGCTGGTTGAGATTTTTAAACATATTTTCTCTTGCATGCGCGAAAAGTATTGTATTTCCAAATTCTTCGTCAAGAAAGCTGCTTTGTATGGCATAAGAAGCACCTTCATCTTGCACCTCCCATGTGTTGCCTTTAACTGAAGATGGCTCTACATTCAGGCTGACATTTATTCTAGGGATGACTACGCGAACTGGAATGTCCTGCGGGTTAGGAGCTTCCTGCATTAATTTTATGCTTTGCATTCCTGCCGGAATTGATATTTCAGCCTGTGCTGACAGTATCGCCGGATTTGCCCACATTATAATGCCGACCGCAAGAAGTATTATTAAATGCAAGAGTAAGTATTTTCTGTTCATAAGCTAATAAATATTAATACTTATACATGGTCATAATTATAACAGAGGGTTTCCTATAGTTAAAGTGCGGAGGATGCTGTCGTATACCATTTTCGTTCAGGTGTTTGGATAAAAAAGGCCTTTCTTTTCTATCCAGCCCCTTCTTGCAACATCTAGGCCATATTTCATGTACTCCATTTCGTGAACACTATGGGCATCAGTATTTATCACGATTTTACATCCCATTTCAGATGCTGCTTTAACATGACTGTCGTTCAGATCCAATCTTAGAGGCTGGGAATTTATCTCTAAAGCAACATTATTTTCTTTTGCCTCTTTAAAAACCTGATTATAATCAAATTCGTACCCTGGTCTTTGTCCTATCAGCCTATTTGTAGGATGAGCTAGGAATGTGGTAAGCGGATTCTGGACTGCCTTTATAATTCTTTTTGTCATTAAATCAGACTCCATTCCTGTTTTAAAGTGAATTGCAGCCACTACAAAATCAAGCTTTTTAAGCTTTTCTTCTGCAAATTCAAGATTTCCGTCGGCATCTATTTCTACTTCACCACCCGCCAGTATTTTTATAGCTTTTACTTTTGAGTCTGCCTCACGGACAGCCTCAAGGTACTCATCAAATTCTGATTCATCAATTGCTCCGGCTATTTTAAGCTTGCCGAAATGATCTGATATTCCGATATATTTGTAGCCTAGTTCTATTCCTTTCTGCGCCATTTCTTCTATAGAGTTTACGCCGTCACTAAAAGTAGAGTGCATCTGAATATCCCCCTTGATATCGTCAAGAGTTATCAAATGGGGAAGGGAATTTTTTATAGCCGAATCAAGCTCTCCTTTGTCTTCTCTTAACTCTGGTTCAACATAATTAGAGACTAGGATTTCATAAATCTTCTTTTCGCTTTTAGACTCGACAACCTTATTTGTTTTCCTGTTGAAAAGCCCGTATTCCGATAATTTATATCCCTTTGAGATTGCAATATTTCTCAGTTTCACATTATGCTCAACACTTCCTGTAAAGTACTGCAGAGCTGACCCGAAGCTTTCTAACGGAATTATCCTTATATCAACCTGAATCTTTGAATCAAGCCATATTGATGATTTTGTATCGCCATGGCCAAGAATTTTCTCTGTTTTGGGGAAATTCACAAAATAAGACATTGCATCCTCAGGCCTTGAGGAGGCGACTAGAATATCAATATCTGCAACTGTTTCTTTTCTTCTCCGGTAAGATCCCACTACTTCAAATTTTGCTATCTCGGAGCATCTTTTTAAATATTCAATAATGCCCTGGATTTCGGGCTCAACTAAAGCTATAGACTTTCTGTCTTTATTTGTGATGGCAAATTCGATGCTTTCTAGGATGTTTCCCTGGGACTTATCGCCGAATCCCTCAAGCTTTGATATTTCATTCGATTCGGCAGCTTTTTTAAGTGATTCTATATCAGTTACTTTCAATTCTTTATATAGTTTTAGTATCTTTTTCGGTCCGATACCCTGTACTTTCAGAAGCTCCTCAAGCTTTACAGGACTCTTGGCTTTCATATCTTCGTACTCCTTTACCTTTTTTGTCTTTATGTATTCGATAATATGGAGCCCTGTGCTTTGACCGATTCCTTCAATCTTTTTAAGTTTTTCAAGATTCTGCCATTCAGGAAGAGATAAATCGTAGGGGAATTTTCCGAGAGTTTCTGCTGCAACCCTATAAGCACGCGCCTTAAAAAAGGCGTTTTTTTCGGTGCTCATCTCAAAATAAGCCGACATGTTGTTGAAAATCTCAGCTATTTCCTGATTAACCATAGATAAATAATAGCATCCTTTTTAAAGTGACTTCTCCACAGACTACGCTGCGCTTCATCCGCAGCTTCAGTCCTTTTTTGCTTTCGCTTCGCTTAAGGCCACTACGCGAAGAACTCCATCCCCGCAGTACGTACGGGGGCTTAAGTTCGGAAAAAGTAATTATTTTCTTTGCGCTTATGGGATACTTGTTATATGAGTGCTACCTATACTCCAAGGGCAGATATTGAAAGCGGAGAAACTGCATATGAAAGATATAGCAGACTTACAGAAAAATATAGAGACTGTATTTCAACTGTTTTCTTTCACAAAAGTAAACTCACGATATATCCTGTTCGTCCAGATAATAATGAAGGCTTATTAATAAGTTACCGAACGGCAATAGATGATCAGGCCGGTATTTCGGATCGATCTACTCAGTCTTTGACTGTAAGTAAGTCGGAATTTTTATTTGTGGTTGCTTATTTTACTATTATTGATGGCAACATAAAATTAAATGGAATAAATTGTAACGTTGATATTATAAGGCAGGATCTCGAACTCGTTCTTGGAGGCTTTCGGCTAATAGAGGTACTAATAACTGGTTTACCCGAAGGATCTTTAGCACTAGGTGGAGAAATAATTCCTGACGTAGTATGTTTCGACGAGCCTACTCCAAACCAAATCACTAAAATTAGCGAGTATAAAGATATTCTAGAGCAGTTGCTGCATGTAACGGAGGAAGATTTATCCGCTATATAAAATATTCTTCCAATGCTCTTTTTTGGTCTCTGTTTAGTCTTTTTGGGATTTCAACTTTAATGTTTATGTAATGGTCGCCTCTGCCGAGGCTGTTGGGTATAGGCATTCCCTGACCGCGAAGTCTTATTTGAGTTCCCGGTTGCGTACCAGAAGGTATCTTCACTTTCTTTGTTGTAAACCCTGTATCCGATTTTGGATCTACGACAGCGGTGTTGATAGATCCTCCTAAAACTGCGATAGCCATAGATATTTCCTGTATGCTAAATGTATCTCTGCCCTGTCTGCCAAAATTAGGACTCGGCTTTATGTTTATGCTTATATAAAGATCTCCTGCAGGAACACCTCTGCCTGGATTTTCTCCCTTACCGGCAAACTTGATCTGCGTGCCGTCAGAAACTCCCGGAGGAACCTTGACCCTTAAATTATGTCCGTCAACCTTTATTGTTTCATCCATTCCCTTTACAGAGTCGGCAAAGTCAATATTCAAGCTGTACCTGATATTTCTGCCCTTTCTCGTTCCGCCGAATCCTCTATAACCAAATACCTGCTCAAAAATATCAAATGGATCGCCGAAATCTTCATATTGAGAATCTCCACCGCCTTGGGTTGAATATGACCAGGTAAATGGGCCAGACTGCCCCTGACTACCAAAACCCGAAAACGGATTGAAGCCGGCCCCGCCTTGCTGTCCCCCTTGAAAAGCAGAATGTCCAAACTGATCATACTGCGCCTTTTTCTGGGGATCACTCAAGATATGATAGGCCTCATTTATCTCTTTAAATTTCTGTTCCGCATTGGGTTTATCTTTGGCAACATCGGGATGCCACTCGCGTGCAAGCTTTCGATACGCCTTTTTTATATCTTCTAAACTCGCGCCTTTTGACAACCCTAATGCCTCGTAATAATCTGCTGACATATTAAATAATGAAACTCGTCTTTAACTACTTTAATATCATATATTAAAAAGAACCGGCTTTAAACCCGGTTCTCTTCGCTATCGGGAATTTTCCCTGCAATGCTATTCACAAGCACGGGGAGCTTCATTTAAAATCTTTAGTTTACTCCTCAGGTTCAGGATCTATCTCGCCTTCAACGACTTCTCCTTCTTCTGGTTTATCGCCTTTTTTACTGTTTCCCCCGTTTTCTTTTGAGCTAGATGATCCTGTGCTTGCGCCTCCATCTGGTTCTCCCTGTGATCCCTGGGTACCGCCTTGAGGATCTCTTTGCGACTGCTGATACATAGCCTGACCGATTTCCTGGAGTTTAGAGCTTAATGCATCGGTCTTGGTCTTTATCGCCGATTCATCATTTGATGTTTTTATTAGGTCTCTAAGCTCTGAAACCATTTTCTCAACCTCGATCTTTTTCGCTGCATCTACTTTGTCTCCTGCATCCTTTAGTGTTTTTTCTGCAGTATACGAAACATTTTCAGCAATATTTTTTGACTCAATCAGCTTTCTTTTCTTTTCATCCTCTGATTTATGCGACTCTGCTTCTTTGACCATTCTGTCTATTTCTTCATCAGAAAGACCGGTGCTACCCTGGATAGTTATTTTCTGCTCTTTATTTGTGGCCTTGTCTTTTGCGGATACATTCAAGATTCCATTTGCATCAATATCAAATTTGACCTCAACCTGTGGAACTCCGCGCGGGGCAGGGGGAATTCCATCAAGTATAAATGTCCCAAGCGACTTATTGTCAGAAGCCATTTCTCGCTCCCCCTGAAGAATATTTATCTGAACGCTTGTCTGGTTATCTGAAGCCGTACTAAACACCTGATTTGCGCTTGTTGGAACAGTAGTATTTCTCTTGATAAGAGGGGTCATAACTCCGCCTAGAGTTTCTATCCCAAGCGTAAGAGGTGTAACGTCTAAAAGGAGAACATCCTTTACATCCCCAGCCAGAACTCCTCCCTGAATGGCTGCACCTAAAGCTACAACTTCATCAGGATTTACCCCCTTGTGAGGATCTTTTCTGAACAGTCCTTTGACAGTTTCTACCACTTTAGGAGTTCTAGTCATACCGCCGACAAGAATAACTTCGTCAATTTTATCCTTTTTAATCCCAGAATCTTTTATTGCAGATTCAACTGGATTAACTGTCTTTTGGATAAGATCATCCACAAGCTGTTCATATTTTGCCCGCGTCAAGGTTATATCCAGGTGCTTTGGACCTGATCGATCCGCAGTAATAAATGGAATATTAATCTGCGTGCTTTCGGTAGAACTAAGCTCAATTTTTGCTTTTTCTGCTGCATCTTTGAGTCTTTGCATTGCCTGTTTATCGCCGGCTATATCAACTCCATTATCCTTTTTAAATTCCCCGGCAAGCCAGTCTATTATTCTTTTATCAAAATCATCTCCGCCAAGAAGTGTATCGCCGTTTGTTGATTTGACTTCGAATACCCCATCGCCGATTTCAAGTATTGAAATATCAAAAGTTCCTCCGCCAAGGTCATAAACCGCAATCTGCTCGTTATTCTTCTTATCAAGACCGTAAGCCAGAGACGCTGAAGTAGGCTCATTTATAATTCTTTCAACTTCAAATCCTGCTATTTTTCCTGCTTCTTTAGTTGCGCTTCTTTGGGAGTCATTGAAGTAGGCTGGAACAGTAATTACCGCTTTTGTTATCGATTCTCCCAAATGCGCCTCTGCATCGGCCTTAAGTTTTCTTAAGACCTGCGCAGAGATTTCTTGTGGAGTATATTCCTTGCCTTCAATTTCTACCACAGCCATCCCGTTGGCCCCTTCTTTGATGGTATAGGGGACTTCTTTCATTATTTTCTGGACTTCTACATCGCTGAATTTTCTTCCCATGATGCTTTTTACTGAATAGACAGTATTTTTGGGATTAATTACTGCCTGGCGTTTCGCAGCAATTCCAACGGTGTACTCACCGTTTGAAATAGTAACAACGGAAGGGGTAGTTCTTGTTCCTTCTGCATTTTCAATAATTTTCGCTTGGCCGCCTTCCATGTAGGCCATAGCGCTGTTTGTAGTTCCTAGATCTATTCCTATTATTTTTGACATATTATTTTTGTTTGCAGCTTGGGGGCAAAATAATTATCCCTAAGCTGGCTATACTATACTATTAAATTAATTAGACATTTTCCTGCACTTCTCCTGATCCATTTCCAACCGTTACCACTGCAGGTCTGATAACTTTTCCGTTCAATTTATATCCTTTTCTGTGTACTGATACTACAATATTGGCTTTTCCTTCTGATTCTCCAATAGCTTCGTGACTTGCAGGATCGAAAGAAGCTCCAACAGGGTTAATCTCAGATAATCCCTCGTTGTCAAAAACTGTTTTCATCATATCAATTATCTTGCTGATTCCTTCGTCCTTTAGATGATTCTGTGAATTTTCTAGTGCTTCAAGGACGTCAAGGAATCTAGAAATAATTCTTTCTGCTGAATATTTAGCAATTTTCTCTCTCTCTTCAGCCTGCCTTTTATTCAGATTCTGGTAATCTGCAAGCGCCCTTTTATAGAGCTGTTCGAGCTCAACATTATTCGTCAGGCAATCCTGGATCTCTTTATTAAGATCATCCAGACTCGGAATTTTTTCCTGCCTTTTGTCTACAGCTTTTTTATCGATTTTGCTTTTCATTATAGATTTTCTCCAACTTCACTAAGCAGGTTTGATACATATCTGACGATAGGAATGATCCGGCTGTATCTTATCCGAGACGGGCCTATCATTCCGATATAACATTGTCCCCCTGATATTTGACAGTGTGACGAAATCAGGCTTACCGGCTCCATATTTGCCAATTCAATTTCTCTTCCGATAAGTACACTTACGTTGTCTATTGTATCAGTCTTGCCAAGCACTGACATTGCCAGTTCATAATCGTCAAGAAGCTTAAATACCGACCTGGCAACATCCAGCTCAAAGAATTCAGGTACATTCAAAATTCTGCTTGTGCCTGTATACGCAATGTATCCGTCAGATGTCATCGCGAGAGCAATTGTACCTGTAATTTCAGATAAAACTTCGGCTGTGCTTAGCAGCAGCCTTTCAAGTTCATACCTCTCACTCATGATTTTCTGTTTGATGGCGACCTCCTCTAAAACGCTAAGCTCATCCTCACTCATCAATTCTGAAATGTAATGCCTGTAAGCTCTGTCTGTTGGTGTTCTACCGCTTGAAACATGAACCATTTTAAGATATCCAAGCTTAACAAGATCAGACATTATGTTTCTTACCGTTGCCCCACATACTCTCAATCCGCGTTTTTTAACAAGCTCAATAGATGCAATAGGTTGTGCACATTCGATATGTTCTTCTATAATCGCCTTAAGAATTTCGTTTTGTCTGGTTGTTAGTGGCATTTCTGTCACTATACTAACGCGAGTGATAGAGTTCGTCAAGATATGAAAAAGAAGTCACTAGGCCAAAATTTTCTAATAAACACCACAATAATACAAAAGCTGGTTGATTCTCTTGATATTAAAGACGAAGATTATCTTGTAGAAATCGGTGGAGGTGCTGGTGCTATTACAAAAGAGCTTCTAATGCATAACAATAAATTCAAACAGCTTGATGTTATTGAAATCGATCGGGAGTATTCTAAGGAGCTGACAAAAATCTCTTCGAAGGTAGAAAACTGCCGTATAATTTGCGATGATTTTTTAATAACAAATTATCCGCCCGTTGAATATAAGGTTATCGGAGCTATACCGTATTACATATCATCTCCAATTATTCATAAAATACTTGAATCTAAGTTAAGGCCGTCAAAGGTAATTCTTTGCGTACAAAAGGAATTTGGTGAAAAGATGATACAAAACGCCCCCAAAGCATCCTACTGGAGCCACATTACACTTGGTTATAAAATATCAAAGATAATGGACATCAAAGCTGAAAATTTTGATCCAGCACCAGAAGTTGACAGCATAGCTGTAGTAATGGAATTGGATGAAAAGACAAATTTGGATCTTGTAAATATCGGGTTTTTTAGATGGAGCAAATTTCTGCACCATGTTTACAGAAATCCCAGAAAAATGCTGAATAAGGTTTTTGAAAAAAATTTCCTTATTGATGCAGGAATTTCTTCTAGTTTAAGGCCTCAGAATCTTACGACAGAAAATGTGCTTGGACTGTATCAAGTGTTAAACTCTTAATGGAAGTATGATAGTATTGCCAGCAGTATGATTGAGGATTTAGATATTCATTTGGTGCAGTCCAGGCAGTGGGGAGAGTTTAAACAGCAGATGGGCACCCGTGCAGTGACTGTTGGTGAAATTCAATTCACAAAGCACAAAATACCTTTTCTGCCTTTTTATGTCGGATATGCTCCAAAAGTCAATTTTATAAAACAAAAATTCACCTGGCAGGAGCTTAAAGATGCTGCAGCAAATGAACAATGTCTCTTTATACGCTTTGATGTACCTAATGTTTTAAAATCAAGCATTAGAAAGGAATCTGCAGCTCAGACGGTATCAGAAGTAGAAAAGAGATGTACCAGATCGCCAAGGTCGACTTTTACAAAGTACAATGTCTTGCTCGATATAAGCCCTCCAGA
>MEVH01000001.1:31707-43914 GCA_001772665.1 candidate division WWE3 bacterium RIFCSPLOWO2_01_FULL_39_13 | reverse complement strand
ACTTCAAAAACAAGGTATAATTCACGCCTTGCATCCAAGAGAGGAGTAACAGTAAAGCTCGAAAATAATGAAACAGGTCTGAAGATTTTCAATGAGCTTCATAAAATAACAGCGAAAAGACAGCACTTTCTTCCGCATTCAGAAGAATATTATACAAAGGTTTTTAACACTTTGTATGCAGACAATATGGCAAATATTCTTGTGGCCTACTTTGAGGATAAAGCTCAGGCAACTTGGATGCTTTTAAATTACAAAGACACTATTTACTATCCATACGGGGGCTCGGTTACTGAAAACCGATCACTTATGGCTTCTAATCTTATGGCGTGGGAGGCAATAAAGCTTGGAAAAAGGCTTGGCTGCAGGATGTTTGATATGTGGGGTGCGACAAATAAAAGGGATCACCCTTACTGGGGTTTTACAAAATTCAAACTTGGATACGGTGGAGAGCTGTTTGAATATATTGATTCTTATGATTTCGTAGTAAATCCACTCTATTATCTATTTAACCTAACCTACGGGGCTTTCTGGAAGCTGCAGGATATGAGAAGGAAAGTCTGAAGGCAGATTGACGCAGTCAAGAAATCAGTATAAATATATAGTCACATCTTTTCGGAAACCATAGTGATATACCTCAATGGTCTTTTTTGGATTCATGCCTTTTATCTGAAACACGCATGAAACTATTCTTAAGTTCCTGTTCTCCCTTTTCGCTTTTAACAGCATCGGCGCCAGTTTTTTCAGGAGTTTTGGAAACAAATAAACATAAACAACATCGGCTTCATTTAGATCCGCATTAAATATAGATTTTCTGTGCAACTTTATTCTCCCCTGCACACTTTTGGGGAGTCTCCTCCTTTTTAAAATACTCAAAAGGAAAGGCCATGGTGAAATTTCATATCCGACAGCATTTTTGGCTTCAAAGTTTTTTACCGCCTCAAATAATACCTTGCCGTTTCCGCTTCCGAGATCTACCAGAACATCCTTCGAAGACAGCCTCAAAAGCTTCAGGGCTGTCCTTATTACATTATCATCATTGGGTACAAAGGGAGCCCCTTTTAAATCGCTGATAACGTAGGAAACAGAAATAAACATCATGTAAAGAACCGCCAGCAGCCATACAGTTACCAGAAGAACCGCAAGAATAATTGATATAATCATATAAATCTCAACTGCTCATCGCCTTGTGATGGAATTCCGTCAGGCCAGCAGTGGTATTTGAATCGGCATTTATCACATATCTGGTAATTTGTAGTTCTAGGGAATTCAAAACTTTCTATGCATTCTGAGGTTTTTCTTATGGCTTCTTTCAATTTATCAACGTCTTTGTCGCTGACCTTAAATTTTTCTCTTTTGGGATCAGTGTTTCTATTCCCTATGAAATCTATTTCAACCTCGTTTACTTTAAGGTTTATGGAGTTATCGAGTTCAATCAGAAGCTTGTAGAACACGAGCTGCCTGTATTCGTCCCCGGTTGAGTATTTGGTTTGCCCGGTTATTTCATTTCTGCTTTTGGGGCGCCCTGTTTTATAGTCAATTATTTTCACTGCATTTTCAGTAGGATCAGATGCTTCGATTCTATCTATTTTTCCTGATAACTTGATTTTTCCATCAAGCATGGGGCGGTTCCAGCCCCAGCCAAAGAACCTTTCAAGATGCAGGACATGGGATGCGTCACGCCTAAACTCATCTTCATAAGTCAGGTAATAAACACGTAAAATATCCTTTCCTTCTTGTATTATCTCTTCGAGCTCCGTATCTTTTAATATCTCTTTTCTTACTGAGTTGGAGAATTCGTTTTGCAGGAAATCAAGATCTACCGGCAGACTTTGTTTCAATTTTTTATACCCTTCCTCTAAAGCTTTATGTATTCCAGTGCCTAGAATTAGAGGTTTTTCTCTCGGCCTTGGAGTTTTCAAAAGAAATTCAAGCTTAAATTTATATGCGCATTCAAGATAAGTATTTAAAGAGGATGGACTGAGTTTAAAATTTTTTAATGCTTCTTTAAGAAATTCTTTTTCATTTTCTGATATAAGATGGTCTTTGTGTATTGGCTTTAAAAGCTGTTTTAGGACTTCAGATGCACCCTTTTGATACTCGCTGGTATCTTTCTTCTTCATAAGCTCTGCCGGGAGCTCGTGGGCAAACATGCTGATAATAGCCCACCGCGAGGATTGTCCGTTTTGGTAATTTTGTGAGGCTGTAATTGTTATCTGCTTTTTAGCCCTCGTTAATGCCACATAAAAAAGCCTGCGGTCATCTTCAGTTTGGTGCAGTTTCTTGTCTTTATCGTTTGCAATTTTTATTGTTTCTAAAATCGAAGACGGGATCTTAATTAAGTCGCGGGATATGACATTGCTCCATTTTTTGTCTATAAACTTGATAAGAAATACATATTCAAATTCAAGTCCCTTTGCCTTGTGGGCGGTTAAAAGCCTAACTGCTCCAATGTTAAGATCCAGAGTTTCTTCATTTATAGGGATGTTATTTTGATTCATCAGATCTATGTACTGCAGAAATTCCTGTAAAGAAAGTTCTTTATTTGAATAGTTGAGTCTTTTGACTTCAGATAAAAAGGAATTCAGCTTGTTGAGATACTCATAGCTGTTGTGATGATTTAAAATCCATTCCAAAAAGCCCGACTCATTTATTACAGAATCCAGAAATTCAATAAATGTTGTATTTGCCGAAAGCTCGTTCCAATATATTATTTTCTTGATAAGGTCAGTTATTTTATCTGGATCCGATAAGCTCTGCGCCAAGAAATTGGGATTATTTACTGCATCAAAAAGATTTAGTTTGTGAGTGCTTGCAAATCTAGAAAGCTTGAGGACATCAAGCGGATCAATTTTAAGAAACTCGTAATTTAAAAGTGTGAAAAGATCTATATCTTCATCTTTTGTTCTTACATCTAGAATGCTCCTTAGCAGGTGTAATAGTCTTACTATTATTCCTGTTTCTAGAACATTTTCACCGCCCTCAAGGACATATTTTATATCCATCCTTGAAAGCATGTCTGCTATATCTGTGGAGTCTGCGTTGTTTCTGTAAATAACAGCAATTTCTGACGGGTCAACTCCCTTTTCAATTAATCCTTTTATTTCCTTTGCCACAAAGTAATTTTCGACATGTGATGATGGAAAAAGAGCGCTGGTTATTGCGGTCTTCGTAGTTGAGTTTATGGTAGAGGTTTGACTCTTATCAAGCTTCAGCTTTGTAGCAACTCTAACTACATTGTTGGATATGACTTTATCTGCAGCAGATATAATCGGCTGGATGCTTCTGTAGTTGTTATTCAACGTGATCTTCTCGGCATTTGGATATTTCTCGTTAAACTTTATTATGTTTTCTATTGAAGCCCCCTGGAATCTGAAAATGGATTGGTCGTCGTCCCCAACAACGAATAGATTTGGCTGGGGATCCCAAAAGGAGCTTAGTTTATAAAGAATCTCAGCCTGTGCCGAGTTCGTATCCTGAAACTCATCTACTAAAAGATACTGAAAGCGTTCTTGGTACTTTTGCAAAAGGGAAGGGGATTTTTCGAATTTCTCGGCTACGAGGTTGATCATGTCTTCAAAGTCATAGCGACCTATTTGTTTGAGGCTTTTTTCGTATTGCGTATAGATTTTTATTAACTCAAGATTTTTCTTAATGTCTTTTTCTTCAAGACCAGCGGGATCATTATTTATTACTTTCTCGTATTCCTCTGGGCTGATTCCTTCACGTTTTAGATCCCTTATTTTGGATATAACTGCAGAAAGATAATAATATGGGGCATTGAACGGCTTTATTTCTTTAATTTTCACCTCATCAAAGATTTTTTTGAAAAGATGTACCCTTTCTAGATCAGAAAGTGCTTCGGTCTGAGTTGATATAATAAACTCATCAGGGTTGGCTCTGATTATGTCGCTGCAAAAGGAATGGAATGTGTAAATATTTACGCCGTAAGCTTCAGTCCCAATTATTGAAATAAGTCTCTCCTGCATTGTTTTTACACCGGATTCTGTGAATGTCAGTGCTAAAATTGCATCCGGCGGAATATCAGTTTTAAGAAGAATATTGGCAATCCTCATTGTCAGAACCTGTGTCTTTCCTGTCCCCGGACCGGCAAGAACAATTACAGGTCCTTCAATAGTGTCAACAGCCTTTTTCTGGTTAGTATTTAGCTTTTGATAAAGTTTTTTAAAATCAGCCACACCTGTCATCAATTGTTATGGTGATTTATATGGGATGGGATGTCAAGCCTGGTATTGACATTTTACTGTGGGAAATATACCTTGACTATAAGATGTCTAACATTAATTACTTTGAGTTAGAACCTGGATATCCATCCATACCTGCCTATTTTTCTCCCATAGATCTTGAACAGCCTTATCCTTATACTGTTGTGAAGGTAGAGGGTGAGGAAGATGATGTAATCTGGAGAATTCCTATTCCTTCGGATATTTACGATAGACTAGACGAGTTGCCAGTTACAATGCAGGAATTATTAAGATTCGATCCTTTAGACGTTGGTGTGATAGATTTTGTTAGGAGATTTCCTTCGGCATTTAAGAATTTTTGTTCGTCTATAGATGGTATACCTAATTTTGTTCCTGAGTTGAGTTGGGAATTTCTGAATTACAAATTTACGCAAGCAGCAGTTCTTTTGGGGATTGGAATGGAAAATCTTACCGATGGGAAACGAATCAACATTTCTTCTACTATAAAAAAAATGAGGATGGCAAAAAAAATCGTCAGGGTATCTACCAGATCTGGTTTCAACGATCCGAAAGACTTCGCTGTTGTTTTTCAAGGGGCGTTGAATAAAGCTAAACAGTCTGGTTCTCTTTTTGCTATGTATTGGAGAATCATCTCTACAGAAAGTACTGAAGATGGTCAAATCTCAGCAGTGCTTCAAAGAGACGCGTGGTTTGCTAACGAGAGGATTTTCGTGCTTACTGAAGAATATATTAAAAGTAGAGGTGCGGATACTACTAGCCTGGAGATGATAGAGTATATTGGAGGTACATTTGGCTACTGGTAGCAGTGTAGTTGACCCTTATTTGTCAACGTTTCTTCTCCATGTTTCTATTTTTTTATGATCCCCAGACAGCAGAACTTCGGGGACTTTCATTCCTTTATAATCTGCTGGTCTTGTATATTGAGGAAAGTCCAGTTTATCTCGATCTTTTGGGTCTGAAAAAGATTCATTTGCATTAAAGTCTTCATTTTTAATCACTCCTTGAATAAGACGCGAAACTGCATCTATTACTACCATTGCTGGAATTTCTCCGCCACTTAGAACATAACGCCCGATAGATATTTCTTCATCAACAATATTTTCTATTACTCTTTGGTCTACTCCTTCGTATCTTCCGCAGATAAGGATAATATTATCAATCTTGGATAATTCCTCTGCTTTTTGCTGATTGAATGTTTTGCCTTGAGGAGAAAGTAAAATAACATGACCATGCTCTTTGGTACGATTCTGTTTGTCGCGCTTTTGGAGACTGTCCGTAACTTCGTCTTTCAGTTTTATTGATTCTACTGCCTCGAACAACGGTTCGGGCTTTAATATCATCCCAGGGCCTCCTCCAAAGGAACGGTCATCCACCTGCTTATGCCTGTCACAAGTCCACTTTCGAAGATCGTGAATATTAATTTCCAAGAGTCCATTATCAACAGCATGTTTTATAATCCCGTAACTAAAGGTAGAGGAGAATAAATCAGGGAATATAGTGATAATGTTGAATTTCATTGCAGAAATATTATATCAGCTGGACACGATTGGAGTTTATGCACTTTTTTCGAGGACATCGATTTTCTTTTCGAAATATACTGTCAAATCTCGTATTGCTTCATAGACTCCGTCAAATTCAGCTCTTACTCCCATAATTATAGCTTTGTTAATTTCAATTTTCTCTTCAAGTCTCTTTTCAGTTTCAGCTAGAGCTTTGGCAAAGACAAATGTTTGTTCAGCTAGTTTTTTATCAAAGGATGAGGTTAGTCTTGTTTCTAAGTCAGCAAGCTTTTGGTCAAAGGTAGATGTTAATTGAGTCTCTAAATCATTGAGCTTTTGGTCAAATGAAATTGTCAGTCTTGCTTCTGATTCCGTAAGCTTCTCGTCGAATCTGGTAGTTAGTTTAGCTTCCATTCTTACCTCGGACTCACTAATTTTTACAGTAACAACTTCTTCGACTATCTGTCTAATTTTTATCAAGTCGTCGTTATCTAACGTCATAAATTCATACTAGCATCCAAATCTGACAAAATCTTGACAAGAATATTAAATATCAACGTTTGCATAAAACGGACTTAGTTTGCACCTGTTGTAAATTTATAGATATAGGGATATTTGCAATGTGAATTTTTTTCGCCAAACGGAATATAGGCAATCTTCATCGTAATCGTATTGTTCTCTCCCCAGTCATTATGGCCAAGAATTTCACGGTGTGTTTTCAGTTGCTCATTTGAGTAGGAAAACAATTTGTCAAGCAAGTTTATCAACATAGTTCCAAAAGGGTAGGCAATAATACGATCATTAATTAAATACTGGCTATTAGGATAAGTTATAGAATAATCTCCACTCGGACGTTGATCAACAATACTATAATAAACCAGTTTAGTATTCATGCCTTGCAAATCTGAAACTTCTTTTATAAATACTCTATATCCTTCTTTGGCTTGTAAAACAATAATTTGATGTTTATTAACTTCATTATCATTATTTAATGGATATTTATAAACAAAAGGATCATCCTGTATTCTGGGGCACTTATGCCATGAATCCCATACCTCAAACCAATTTATGTGTGGAGAATTACCATTAGAGTCCCACTCATACCACCAATACTTCTTTTCAAAGGAGGAATCTACAGATAGATATCCCAGCCCTAAAATACAAAGTCCAACAATAAAAACCAAGAAAACAGATACAATTTTAATAGCTTGTTGCAACATTAACATATTATAACAGCTTATATCAGCAATAAGTTTGGTGAGCGCAGGAGGAATCGAACCTCCAACCTACTGGTTAAGAGCCAGTTGCTCTGCCGATTGAGCTATGCGCCCGCAAATCCTGGTGCCCCTGAGAGGAGTCGAACCCCTAACCTCTGGTTCCGAAGACCAGCGCTCTATCCAGTTGAGCTACAAGGGCAAGTATACTATGTAAGTATCGCTGCTGCGTTGCTTTTTGGTGGGCGAGGAGGGAGTCGAACCCTCACAACGGGTTAGGTTACGACATTTTAAGTGTCGCGCGTCTGCCATTCCGCCACTCGCCCACTCTGCTTATAATTCTACATAATTTTAGCATTAATTCATCGGTTAATTTCACTATTAGTGTATAATTTTGCTAATGGGAGATCCCTACGAAGAGAATATAAATCGCCGGGAAATGATGAATAAAGGCGAGTTTATCCTTGCAAAAATATTAAAGGTAATTTTTAACTTTGCCGGGTTGATTTTGAAGCTCATTATCGACATTATAAAAAATGTCTTGAGGATCTTTGGCGTCCCAATTAGATAAAAATAACCGGGGAGTAGCTCAGTTGGCTAGAGCGCTACGTTTGGGACGTAGAGGTCGGAGGTTCGAGTCCTCTCTCCCCGACCAGGTTATTCTTCAACAATAAGCTTCCCAACCATTCCCATTGCTCTGTGATTTCCTATACTGCAATAATATTCAAATTCTCCAGCTTTATCTGCAGTGAATTCAATAATATCTGTCTGCCCTGCACCGATCTGCTTGATGGCAACATTAAACTCGTCAATTACCAAATCGTGAAATCCTTCAACATTTTCAAGATTTATCTTCACGGTTTCTCCTACTTTGACTTTAATTTCCCTAGGCTCAAAGGAAAAATTTTGGGCTTTAATATTTATTTCAATTGTCTCGATTTTTGGTGTGAATTTTTCTTGCGAGGTGTCTTTCGGCAAATCTGAAGGTGATTCCGAAGTTTCAGTTTCTACAATCATTTCTTCTGAAGGGGTTGATACAGGTGCATTTACAGGTTTTTCTTTGCCTTTTGTTAAAAGCATATAAGCTGCAGCCAAAACAGCAACTAAAACGACAAATATTATGATGGTACCGTTTTTATTATTCATTTTTTACTATTTACAACTAATCAAGCAATCTTACATGTAAAATAGATAATAGCATCATTTACTGCATTTGACTAAATCCGTTTAATCATTAAGAATAGATCCATTGGAGTGTCGTATCTCGGCTAAAACCGAAATATATGAAACTAAATCCGCTAAAGATCAACAAACTGCCTTCTCCTCCAAGATCAATTTTACAGTTGCTTGGCCCAAGTTTTGTTCTTATCGGGCTGGGGCTGGGAACAGGAGAATTAATCCTTTGGCCTTATCTTGTTTCGAACTTTGGTCTTGGAATTATATGGGGGGCAGCACTTGGCATCACACTCCAATTTTTTCTTAATATGGAAATAGAACGCTACACTCTGGCAAATGGAGAAAGTGTTTTTGTTGGTTTCGCAAGACTTTTTAAAGCACTGCCTATCTGGTTTGTTTTATCTACTGTTCTTGCATGGTCGTGGCCGGGATTTTCTGCGTCAGCAGCTGCAGCGTTGAAACCCTTCGGAGCAGAAAATACCAATCTGATTGCAATTGGAATGCTTGTGCTGGTAGGTCTTATCCTCACTTTTGGTCCTGTTCTTTATAAAACAGTAGAGACCTTTCAAAAGGTTTTAATTTTGGTTGGAATTCCAGTTATTCTTATTATAGTTGCGATAATCGTAAAATCCACAGACCTTCTTGAGCTTGCAAAAGGACTTGGCGGAATCGGTGAGGGATATTTATTTGTTCCTAAGATGCTTCCGCTAATGAGCTTCTTAGCAGCATTCGCCTACTCAGGTGCAGGTGGCAATTTAAATCTTGCCCAGTCCTTTTTCATTAAAGAAAAAAAGTACGGAATGGGAAAATACTCTGGGAGGATCACAAGTCTTATAACTGGAAAGGCTGAAAAAATCAGTCTTGAAGGCACTACTTTTAAGCCTGATAAAGAACAGATTATAATTTTTAAAAAATGGTGGAAGCTTGTCAATATAGAGCACGCGATGATATTCTGGTTTCTCGGTCTTCTTACTATTCTTCTTATGGCAGTTCTTGCATATTCAACAGTTTACGGAGCTTCAGGAAATCTAGAGGGACTTAACTTCCTTTACAACGAAGCAGCCACAATAGGGAGGCAGGCAGGAACAATATTTGAGTATCTTCTGCTTATTATTGTCTGCCTGATGCTTTTTTCTACACAGCTGGCGGTAATAGACGGTGCGGGAAGAATAGTTTCAGAAAATATCGTGCTTTTGTTTAAAGATAAATTGAAAGGGAATCCTGTTCCGAAAATTTACTATGTAACTATCTGGATTCTTTTAGTATTTGGAATTGGAGTCCTTTTACTTGGATTTGGCGAGCCAAGATTCCTTATAGTTCTTGGAGCAGTTCTTAATGCATTTTGTATGTTTGTATTTTCAGGACTTTTAAATAAGCTGAACACTAAACTTCTTCCAAAAGAAATACACCCATCGCTTCTTAGAAAACTCGTTATCTACGCAACATTCGCATTCTTCGGAATATTCAGTCTGTTAGTCCTTCTTGATCAAATCAAAATTTAAGTTTACTTTTTCCGAACTTAAGGCTCCGTACGAAGTGCGGGGATGGAGTTCTCCGCGTAGCGGTCTTAAGCGAAGCGAAAGAAAAAAAGGACTGAAGCCACGGATGAAGCACAGCGTAGTCCGTGGAGAAGTCACTATCGCCGATAGTAATTAGAAACTAGCATGTGCTTAACTTTTTAAAAGGTAGATTTGAACCGCTCTTGCAGCCTTCAACTAATTCCGAATCTTTAAGCGACCCACTTAGATTACTTACAAATGGATGAAAAAAAGTTCTTAAGGTAAGAGACATCTTGTAGTATGGCAGATGATTCTGTATTCTTGTAAATAATGAGTTTATATTCGTATTTGTTTGTTTTTACCCTGGCATCAATTTTCGCTTTCGTGCAGTTTGTAAAATATCTATACCATAATTAAAACAACTGCAGGCTTTGTTATAATATTGTGGTAGTAAACTTGCGGGTATCGTATAGAGGCTATTATATCTCCTTGCCATGGAGATGACACGGGTTCGATTCCCGTTACCCGCTCCAAACGGTAATGGTTTTGCAACTTCATAAAAATTAGCCTTGAAATCAACTTTTAGCCTGGTTAAAACCAGGCTTTTTGTTCTTTTAGGCCTAGGGGAAATATTAGGGATAAAGTAGATAAGCGTAGCCTCGCCTAATTTCCTTCATTGATATAGAATACATCTAGAACCTATTCTAAAAACTGAATATGTCTGGGTTACTTTTTTCGAACTTAAGGCTCCGTATGAAGTGCGGGGATGGAGTTCTCTGCGTAGTAGTCTTAAGCGAAGAGGAAGAAAAAGGACTGAAGCCACGGATGAAGTGTAGCGTAGTCCGTGGGGAAGTCACTATCATCTCAATAAAATCATTTGGTATTTTCAAAACAAGTTGGGAAACGACGAGTATATGAGCTCGATCCAAAAGAAAAACGCTGATTGGTTATTTAACACAATATAAACTATGAAAATACTTGTTATCGAAGATGATCAAACATTAGCCAAAAACCTCAAGCAGGTACTGGTAAAGGATGGATTTGCCGTTGATACCTCAGGCACTCAGGAAAATGGATTGGCCCAAATTGAAATAAACGAGTATGACTGCGTCGTTCTGGACATTAACCTTCCTGACGGCAGCGGATTTGATCTACTTACCGACTTAAGAAAAGCTGAAAATAAAACACCCGTTATAATCGTAACCGCCAGAGGGCAAGTAGAAGACCGCATCAGAGGTTTAAATCTAGGTGCAGATGATTATGTCCCCAAGCCAGTTGATTCAAACGAATTGATAGCCCGCATCAGAGCAGTTATCAGAAGAAACAGCCAGAGCGCATTACCGGTGATCGTTATCGGTGACTTGACGGTAAAACCCGCGCAACATACTGCTTCTATAGGAGAATTTACGCTTGATCTTACTGCCAAAGAATTCGCAGTACTGGAATATTTGGCTCAACACAATGGACAGGTCATTACCCGGACTATGCTTATGGAGCACATTTGGGGAAGTAATTTTGAAACGTTCTCAAACGTAGTCGATGTTTATATCCGCAACCTCAGAAGAAAGTTAGAAAAATACTCAAAAACGAGTCTTATCAAAACCATTCGCGGTAAAGGATATATCCTTGGCAAGTATGAAAAATAGAATAGTACAAAACATTACCAGCACATTAAGAGGACGGCTATTTCTCTGGTATCTAACATCAGTGGGACTAATAATTCTATTGTTCCTAATTGCGGTAAGCAGTTTATTTTGGATCACACTTCAAGACCAGATTGACCACCATGTCCACATTGCGGTAAACGAGGCAAAGCAAATAGTCGAAAACTACCGAGGCGAAGAACGAGATGGATTAATTAAAAATTTGGTTAGCGCCAGAGGGATGACGGTAGTAGTACTTTCACCAGATGGATCGCCAATATTGGAAACAAACAGTCCCGACATAGCCATCGTTACCGAGCATCAACTGCAAAAGGTACTCGCGGCCAGCAGTTTATACGACTCTGTCCCAACCCATTTTACAAAGAGTAATATCCGTTTTGCGGCTATGCCGGCAACTGTCAGCGCCGGCAAGGGTATTGTAGCCGTGGGATATTCAACTCAAGTTCTCTATGCAACACTGTACAAAATGTTTTTAGTAGTTCTTGGAGTAGTCCTTTTTGTAGTCTTACCCATTACTTTTTTTGGATACAAACTCTTAAAAAAACAGCTTAAACCCCTAGAAAGCATTGCCGCCCAGGCAAAAGCTGTTACAGACACTTCATCACTTGCCAAACGAATTACCATCGCTTCCTCCACTTACGAGCTTAGAATAATCCAAGAAGCCCTCAATGCGATGCTGGCACAGCTTGAGACTATTTTTGACTCCGAGAGACAGTTCTTTTCAGACGCAGCTCATACTCTTAAAACCCCATTGGCTGCGCTTAGGTCTCAAACCGAGAATGCAAATCTAGGACAGAAAGTTCGGGACGGCATGCTAAAAACTATCGACAAGGCCGGCGACACAGTTGGCGATCTGTTATTTTTGTCAAGAATAAGCAACAGACCACAAAAATTAGAAACTGTTTGCCTAACAGACATCATGACCGACCTAT
>MEVH01000001.1:15197-31698 GCA_001772665.1 candidate division WWE3 bacterium RIFCSPLOWO2_01_FULL_39_13 | reverse complement strand
CGAACACGTTGGGCGAAGAAAAGAATTTAACTATTTCAGCAGATATTCAAAAGGATGTAACTATCAAAGCCGACAAACAACTGCTGCAGAGAGCTTTAAGCAATATTGTATACAATGCGGTTGCCTACAACCAGCCTCATGGATCAATTAAGCTTAGTCTTAATAAGAAATTTCACCTTATCAAAATCGATGTACAAGATACCGGCATTGGTATTTCTAAAGATGACTTGCCTCAAATTTTCTCCCGCTTTTATAGAGGAACTAATACGCAAGGTAAAGGTTCGGGTCTAGGACTGGCCATTGCCAAAGCTGTAGTTGAAGGTTTGGGTGGAAAAATTGCCATATCCTCGTCTGTAAATAAAGGCACAACAGTTTCCATCACCTTCTTCTAAGCAATTTCATCTTCGCTTCATGTTGGTGTTGGTAATCTTCATACATGATAGACAAAACAGAGCTAACCATAAGTAAAAAGAAAAGAAATATTTTGAGTAACCTTTCGCAACTGAGTGAGAAAGCCGGTTTTTGGAAAGGAGCGGCGCTCTTACTCTTTGCCATTATTCTTCTAACACAAGTCTTTGAAATTTCAATTAACCCCAAACTTTCATTTTTGCGAAACTCACTATTAAACAAACAGCAAGCCACAACTGCTCAAGCGCCAATTGAGCCAGGCAGTATTGATACTGCGACTTTGGCTAAAGCGGTGTTGCCAGATGAGGGTGTGGCACTTCCAATTACCTGGGGAGATTTCGGTAAACAAATGATAGCCGACGGGGTGATTGATGAGGCCAAGTTCAGAGCTTTATTTGAAGGCGGTTTAACCAATACCGAGGAACAAATGTTATCAGGCAACAGCGATCAGCCTATCGTCATGAATCAGCAGAACAGCCGTTATTTACTGGATCTTCTCTGGGCATTTGGACTGGCTAATAAAAACGATATTTTGGAAAACGGCGAGATGACTGATAAACAATATGGCGGAGCGGGCAACTTTGCCTCAACCGGCGGTTGGTCACTGGCTCGCGGTGTGGCGATGGATCATTATAGTAAACATGCATACGTGGTGTTAACGCCAGAACAGCAGGCTGTGGTTGACAAGGTATCACGAGGTATTTACCGCCCCTGCTGCGGTAACTCTACTCACTTTCCAGACTGTAACCACGGAATGGCTATGCTGGGACTGCTGGAACTTATGGCCAAAAATGAAGCTAGCGAACAACAAATATATGATGTAGCTCTGAAAGTTAGCTCCTTCTGGTTCCCGCAAACATACATTGATTTGGCAACTTACTTTAAGGAACAGGGCAAGGATTGGAACCAGATGGATGCAAAAACAGTTCTCGGAGCAGAATATTCCAGCGCCCAAGGCTATCAACAAACCCGTCAAAAGATTCAAAGTCTGCCTAAGCCTCAACAAGGCGGTGGTGGCTGCGGAGCATAAATAGTATGAAACTTTTCTGGCAATTGGCGACAGTACTTGGAATCATCATTCTCTTTGCCAGCCCATTAAGTGCAGCATTGCAAGGGCTCGGCATAAAACACGCAGTGGCGTTGCCAAGCACTGTGGCTACAGTTGAGGCAAAAGAAATCTACTCCATGTTTACCTGTCCCTGCTGCGGTCAGCTCCTAAACAAAGAAAAGCCCTGCTGCGGATCAGCTGCTCAGATGATCGATTTTATTGATCAGAAGATAAGTACCGGAGCCAATAAAGATGCGGTGATCCTGGCTACAGCTCAGGAATTTGGGTTGGACCGACTGGCCGACGAGTCAGAGCGCACTCAACTGCGGGAGAAACTTTTAGCCAATGCTCCCAAAGATGCACCCAAAATCACGACTTCAGAAACTAAAAAAGACTTGGGTACGGTCAGGCTAAGTAAAGGTGTGGTAACTACGGAGTTTGTGATTAAAAATGAAGGAAAATCTGACTTGGTGATCGACAAACTCTCTTCATCGTGCGGCTGTACATCAGCCAGCCTGGTATATCAGGGTACAGAGGGCCCACAATTCTATATGGCCGGCCATGGACAAAAAGCACCCGATCCAAACTGGAAGATAGCGATTGCCCCCGGAGATGAGGCGAAAGTGAAAGTTTATTACGACCCGACAGTACACCCCGACTTAACCGGACCAGCGACCCGCGAGGTGTCTGTCCATTCCAATGACCCGGTCGACTTTGAGACTAAATTAACAATAACTTTAGATCAGGAGAAATAATTATGAATCACGATTGCTGCAAGCCGTCAAACAAAAAAGATATTAAAGGAAAAGGACCCGATAAGTTTGTTGTGGGAATTGTAATTGTAACAGTTTTAATACTCGGATTGGCCGTCTTCTTTGGTACTAGAATGGGAGCCACTACCCAAATAACTGCCGATGCTAAAGCGGCGATGTCTGTTGATTCCAATAAATACGATTGGGGAACTATTGATCTTAATGGCGGCATAGTATCAAAAAGTTTTTCTATCAAAAATACCGGCAGTTCCGAATTAAAACTCTATGATGTCACCACTTCATGCATGTGTACTACGGCTCAGCTGAAGTCATCCGAGACAACATCGAAAAAGTACGGCATGCACGAGAAGTCAACTGATGTTTTTGAAGTCAAACCCGGAGAAACGGCAGAACTGATAGTAGAGTTTGATCCTGCCTTCCACGGTCCAAGCGGCACCGGTCCTATTACCCGAATTATTACCATGAATACAAACGATGCCAAAAATCCAACCCCATCGTTTAATTTAACAGCCAATGTGGTTAAAAACTAAATAGTATGAATCAAAAAAATATCATCCTTACAATAGTTATCGCAGTGGGTTTGGGATTGGTTTGGTTTATCAGCAAACCATCTGTACAAAGTAATTCTACTAACGCTGTGTCAACAAAAAACTCTGCAGTCAAACTTGTTTCTCCCTCAGAATTTGCCGAGCGAGCCCGTGACAAAAATGCTTTTATCGTGGATGTGCACACTCCGGAACAAACCCATATTCCTGGGACGGATGCCGTAATTGCCTACGACCAAATAGAACAGAACCTGGACAAATTACCAACCGATAAATCTACTCCTATCCTTGTTTATTGTCGCTCCGGCAGTATGAGTGCGACAGCAGCAAAGGAAATTGCAGCACTTGGATTTACGAATGTTTACGATCTTGCTGGCGGGACTAATGCATTTAAGGAAAGCAATGTCAGCGTGTCGCTCGCTCCTGATACCAAAGCTCTGGGAACAGTGGTGTATGGGGACGTGGCAACGACAACATTTAGCCTTACCAATTACACACCGCTCCCCTTAAAGATTATCCGCGTCTCTACCTCTTGCGGCTGCACGAAAGCATCAGTAGAAAAAGAAGAATTAGAAGCCTACGAAAGCACCACCGTAAACGTCTCTTTTGATCCTGCGGTTCATAAAGACGATACCGACTTAGGCGAATTGATCAGGACAATTTACATAGAAACCGATAATCCCAACTTCCCCAATTTAGAAAGTACAATCACTGCTACAGTCGTTAAGAACAACTAAAATGGATACACTTTTTCAACTTTCACTTTTAGCCTCTTTTATCGCCGGGATGGTTGCTCTCTTTGCTCCATGCTGTGTTACCTTTCTTCTCCCTGCTTATTTTGCCAATGTGTTTAAAGAGAAAAAACGAGTAGTGCTGATGACTTTTATTTATTCCCTGGGAATTTTTACTGTTATGCTTCCTGTCGTACTCGGAGCGAGAGCCTTAACCCAATTATTTTTTAATCTTCATGATCAAACATACGTCATCGGAGGATTATTTTTGGTCTTTGTAGGTTTTTCGGCTCTTCTTGGATTTAAACTGCCCATGCCTCGCTTTAACTTTACCAAACAAGCCGATGACCCGCTTTCAACATATATCCTGGGGATTATTTCCGGCATCACCAGCGCGTGTTGCGCGCCGGTTCTGATTGGCGTCATTGCTCTATCTTCATTGAGTCCAACTACCGCCCAATCACTTCTAGTTGGTTTCTTCTATGTCTTGGGAATGGTTACACCCTTGTATCTTGCCAGCTTATTTATTGATAAACGAAATATACTCGAGAAACCGATCTTCAGACAGCCGTTTAGGGAAATAACTTTTTTGGGCAAAACACATATGATCACTGTCTCCAACCTTATTTCCTTCATTATGTTTGCCGGTATGGGGGTGTTAATAATTTTTCTAGCCTTGTCAGGTAAATTAGCCATGAACAGAAGTGAAGAAAGTGTAACTCAAATGATCCAATCTGTGGCAGTATCGGTGACCTCGTTTGTCCAAAGGATCCCGGGGCTTGATATTATTTTCACCTTAATTGCTTTGTGGCTACTCTATAAGTTTATAAAACACCTGGGGCAAGATAAAAAGTCAGAATAATCAGCACTGTTTACTGACTTTGCAAATATAATCTGTAAGTTGTTGTTTGTCCAGAAAACCATAGGCCGAAGGTTTTTCTATTCCATAAGCGTTAAAGATAAATGTCGGAACACCGGAAATTTGATATTTTTGGGCTTCATCGGCGCACGAACTTAATTCATACCATTCAGCATAAAATAGATCTCCATACTCAGGTAATATTTGATCTAAAACTTTGTTTTGAGCAACACAATAAGGGCAAGTTTCTGATTCAAAGATCTTAAACTTTAGTGGAGCATCGGGGTTGCCGGCCTTAATATTAGGGCAATTATTTTCTCCTAATTCAATTTTCTTGCCGAACTGCCCGGCTGCAACTCTTGGGGGTTTCTCTACTGCTTTCTCAATTTGATTAATATCTTGACTTTTGTTTTTAATATTAAGATATATATAAACATCAAATCCAATAAACACCGTTGCCAGTATTACTAAATATAGTGGTGTCTTTTTAAAAATTTGTTGTTCTGTCCAGACAATTTTTGGTAAACTCATATAGAAATCACTTGTAACGCTAAATAAATTAAATAAATGCCTGCTAAAAGAATTAATACTCCAGCGCTTTTTCGAATGGCTGCCATATATTTTGCAAGAAACTTCTGCATTACACTCTGTGATAAAGACGAGATGAGCGAAAATACAATCATTAAACTAGACATGGCAAGCGCATAGGCAGCAAAGTTAACAAATCCTCCAACCATTCCCTTTTGAGCGAGCGACTGAAAAATAACTAATAAGAAAATTGGGAGGGTGCATCCTATCGCTCCAAAGGCGTAGGCTACCCCAAAAAGGTAGAATCTTCTTACTCCTTTGGCATGAGTCCTAATAACAACTGGCGGTTTGATGGCAAATTCGTAGCCGAGTAGTGTTGATACCCCCATAAATATCAGTATTCCGCCCGTAGTAAATTCTATCCAAGGAAACACCGGAGCGATGAAACGGCCAAAAAACGATAGAATAATACCAAAGACAACATAAACACTTATAAGCCCTAAGCTTGCTAAACTGCCTGCTTTAAGGCCAAAAAGCAGTTGCTGTATTTTAGTGTTTGCTCCCGTTTCTTCCTTAACACAATAACCGACGTACGCAGGAATTAGAGCGATACTGCATGGAGCAAAGAATGCCTGCAAGCCTGCCAGAAACGAGAAGGAAACCAAAACTATGTTCATTTTGCAATTCCATGCCTTCCGTCTGGTCCTGCTCCGCCATGAGATTCATGGGGCAGTGCATTCTCGCTGCCGGTAAATAATAAATAATCTTCCAGCATGCCTTTTGGATACCAAAGAGCATACCAGCGATGAGACTCACCTACCATCTGTTCATCAGAATATTTATCACCATAATTTTGTATCAAGAATCGGTACATTCCCCGCACCGCCTTTGCATGAGCACAGCCACAGTTTTTAATCATGGTGACATTATTCGGACTACCACAGCAGTAGCTGCAGGTCATCATTAACGAAATCAGCTTTTGAAATCTTTTTTCTTCATCTGTTGTTAATTTTATTGAAGCCTCAAAAGCCCCCCATTTCTTTTGCGCATTGATAGGGTCATCGAAAGAAATGTCACCAGGAGCATAAAATGGTTTGCCTGTAGCAGTCATTACTGCTTTGGCGTCAGCAAGTAAATTTCCACTGCGGGGATTGGCCATAACTTCAGTCATTGTCGGCCACTCGACTAATGAAGTGGTTTTTCCATCAGAATTTATTTTTGGAGCGACGATCATATGAGTGGATGCTGTTTGCATCCCCATTGCTGCAGAAACTTGGGTCAATAAAAGTTGATTTAAAAGGAATAGTCCTGCCAGAGAAAAAACAAGAATTTTATGTATCGGTATAATAACAATTTTTCTAGTCATAATTATTATTTTGTCTCACTTGACTCTGGTGTTGCTGCAGCATTGTCAATTATCTGATTAGTTGTTAAATCCCTATAAATTGACCTCTGAAGTTGCTGCATCTCCCGAAATATGTACCAGCCATCGGATTCCACTGTTCCTACAGTTTTCCAAACATCTTTTAAATTAGAATACTGTTCTACCTCAGGAGACAGGAGGATGGTGGGTACTTTAGTTATGTTATATTTACCAATTAAACTTTTCCCTTCTCCTGATGCAATATCGACAGTCCGTTCAGACCGGATACCCACTCCATATCCTTGTTTCAGAATAGGCTTTTGAACTGCGTCAACTTTATAACAATCACTGCAGCTTAAATCAGTTAGATATATTAAATCAACCAGTCCCAGAATTTGGTTCTTCTCCAAATCTCTATACGGCAAAGGCAGATTGCGCACTACATAGGTTTTATCTTGCTCAACAGAGCCTATACCGGCCCAGTTAGACTTAACGTTATCATAAAAATCAATATCAGAAGACAAAAGGAGGGATGGTATCTTGGTAATCTTGTATTGATTAATAAACTTTTGGCCTTCAGGTGAATTCCACGCAACTTCCTTTTGATTTGTTATCTTCACATCAGCTTTTTTAAGACCTTCTATTGTCAATTTTGGATCAACACATTGAGTACACGATGGGTCGGTTATAATGGTAGCGGCAACTTTACCAACCTCTTGTTTATTTTCTGTATTGATAAAAACCGGAGTAACTTTAGTTAAAATAAAAGAATTGTTTGTGATTTCACCATTGTTTTTAATAAAAGCTTCAAGATTGCTTTTCGTTATTTCTCCTGAAACAATATATGTTGGAATTTTTTTAATAGCAAACTGTTCAACTAAACTGCTGCCCTCTAGAGAGTCAAAACTATAAATTTTTTCCTCTTCGACTTTAACATTTTGCTTCTTAAAATCAGTGACAGCTGTATCAACATCAAAACAATCCTGACAAGTGGAATCAGTAATTTTAATAATTTTAACGTTGGCGGGACGAGCCGCTTCTTTTGCAAGAGCAATATTTTTATTAACATCAGTAAGCGTTTTCGTAGAAAAGAGCGCTCCAGCGGCAGTTGCAAATAACGCAATGGCTAAAATTATCTTTGGCCAGGAGATATTTAGCTTCTCTCTTTTTGTACCTGCCCACGATGCTATACTCAATACAACTTTTTTTATTTTCATAATATTAAGACCGGCATGCTTGAAACTTTAGCACCCGCCAACCATTGATTCCGGTACATCTGCATCGCTTCCGGTAGCAGATGATCCATTATTTGTAGTCGTTGTAGAGACCGGTGATTCAGCTTTTACCGAGACCGAGCTGGCTTTAGAACTGATACGTACTAATTGGAAGGTTTGGAAAAGAGTAATTGCTGCTACCAGTCCCAATACTACAATTTGCAGGTTTGGTTTTGGAATGCGTAATACCAAGGTTTGATCATCTTTCTCGCCTTGCGTATCATCAATAGATGAATTTGTTTGCGATAATTTGGTTATAGTTACTCACCCCCGTTCAACACAATTAATAATTGCTAGTTCATAATAACGGAGTGAAAATGAAGAGAAGATGAAACGTTAGCGTTGCCAGGTAAAAGCCTCTGATTTATTATCAACACCATCAAGGGTTAGTGTCAACTGTTTCGGGTTTTCGGGAAAAGGGGGAAATAGAAGTTCGCCTTCGAGATGATGGCCGCTATTTCCTCCAGTCCACTGTGTGGGTTTATACGAATTACCATGATCGTCGGTTAATGTAGCTATTTGTGTATAGTCATAATTTAATTCCGCCGAATGAGTATTCAGAGATAACTCAAAAACTACATCTTTTCCTGATACCACCGATACGGGCGTGATTTTAACTTCCACCACCCCCATAGTTTTAGTTTGGGATGATAATGTAGTCGTCCCTCTGGCATTGTCTAATGAGGGTGAAGGTTTTGTTGCGGGTAAGCCTTGTTTTGACTTTGCTGTCAACCCAAAAACCACCACTCCGGCAACAACAAGTAAAATAATGAAAAATATTTTTGAGTTCATAATAAAACTTTCGGCGCGGCTTTGCCGGTAATAAACCAGAGCATCATGACGATCCCAATTGCGTTTGCAACAACGCCAAAGATGAGCAGTTGTTCTTGATATTCTGAAAGGAAGAGTGCTGCAGCCGACAA
Source organism: candidate division WWE3 bacterium RIFCSPLOWO2_01_FULL_39_13 (assembly GCA_001772665.1). Lineage (GTDB taxonomy): Bacteria > Patescibacteriota > WWE3 > 2-01-FULL-39-13 > 2-01-FULL-39-13 > 2-01-FULL-39-13. The sequence goes on along the minus strand of MEVH01000001.1, from coordinate 23,246 downwards.
TCCAAGAATGGGAAGTAAATCTACTAGGTGATGTGCACAGCAGGCTGCCATGGCCATCCCGGAAACTGCTGTGCCGGTCCCGGTGGTCAATTGGGCATCGTGTGTTTTGTAAAGAGAAAAGTGATGCCCTTTTCTAAGCAGCCAAAACAAACCAAATTGAATGCCAAATCCAATAATCAGCAGGCTCATCCAAGGCTGTAACAGCGTAAACTGGCTAAGTGGGTGATTGATATCGCCGGTAATCGCAAAAAGCAGGAGAAAGTAAAAAGCACCTAGACCAAGAAAACCTATGGCAAAACCTTGTAGAAAAACAGAAAAAGTGGGTTTTTTGTCTGTACATTCACTATTCATGTTATTTTGAGGATATATAAGTTAACATGAAGCCACAATGAAATCCGCTTCAGTTCATTTTGTTTGGAATAATGACATTATGTTTGTTCGAGTTCCTTATTTTTTGAATCATATCTTTTACAACAAGCGTCGGTGAAGGAAAAAACCCGGGAGTTTTATTTCTGTATACTCTGTAAGTTCGTCCAAATTTATCCACCATTTGTTCTTCTTCACTCCTGGCTAGAGCGACATATCGGACAACAAGAATTGGAGCCATAATCAATGTTACAAGTGTCGGCCATTGAAGCAGAAAGCCAATAATAACCAGGATAAACGCAAAATATTGAGGATGACGCATATATCGATATGCCCCGGTTGTTGCCAGTACGCTCTTCTTAGACGCTTGGTAAAGTACGTTCCAGGCACTACTTAAAAAAATCAGGCCGCCAACAATAAAAACATTGCTGAAAATATGGATAAGGCTAAAATGAGGATCACCTTTGAGTCCAAGCAGATCGTTTAATAAATGTCCGCTGTTGTGGGTAAAATCCAACCCTAAAAAATTATTGCCAAAATATGAAGTTAAAAGGTAAATAGTTAGAGGGAAGCCATACATTTCGGCAAATAAAGCTACAATAAAGGCACCAAAAGAGCGAAACGTCGTCCAGTCTGTTTTGGTTCTGGGTCGAAATGCTACCTTGATAAAATAGAGGAACAAAACGATATTAAAGAGAACGAAAAGCCAGTTGCCGTAATCGTAATTCATAGTGTGGTTACCTTAATGTTTGTGATTGCCATTTTTCATCATCCAGATATGCATCAGAGGACAGGCTAAAATAATAAGCCCAAACCAGCCTAAACCTTGTACTTGTGGAATAAAGAGATAGGCAAGGCCTGCCACACCGATCAAAACCAAACATATAACAAGGTGATTAGTATGCTTCATAGATTTCCTCCTGCTTTCTACCATACAAAAACTTACATGAAGCCAAGATGAAACGAGTTCTTGAAGAAATTAAAGTTTTTATTCGACTGACAGTTTAGCTTTACGTAGTGTCATGGCGTTTATAACCACAATCACACTAGACATACTCATGAAAAGCGCCCCAACGGCAGGAGTGAGCCTGAAACCAAAAGGAATAAAGAGTCCCGCTGCAGCTGGAATTGCTAGGACGTTGTAGCCAACAGCCCAGAACAAGTTCTCAACCATTTTTCGATATACCTTTCGGGAAAGAATGATCAGTCTGACTATATGTTGCGGATTGCTTTGGGTCAGAATAATATCTCCTGCTTCTACAGCCACATCAGTACCTGCGCCAATTGCCACTCCAGCATTGGCTTGAGTCAGAGCCGGTGCATCGTTGACTCCATCTCCTGCCATGATGACAATATTACCTTTGTTTTGCAATTCTTTAATGTGCTTGTACTTGTCCTCTGGTAAGACCTCGGCAAAAACAGTGTCAATACCAAGTTGTTTGGCAATTGGAGCGGCGGCATCTTTCGTGTCTCCGGTGAGCATGGCCACCTTCACTCCCAGCTTATGAAGTTCATCTACTGCCTGCTTTGACTCCTCTTTTACCTGATCGCTCAATCCTAGAATGCCAATAATTTTTGTGCTTGTCGCCACAAAGACTGGAGTTTTACTACCCTTGGCAAAGCAATTAATAACTTCCTCAGCTTCCGAAGTGATGAGGTTTTTCTTCTCCATCAGCCGTTTGTTTCCTACAAAATACATTTTACCGGCAACCACACCTTCCATACCCATTCCGGCGATATTTTTTATCTTGCTGGCCTCACCAAACTTTAGCTTTTTATCTTTTAAGTAAGAGACAATTGCCATGCCGATAACGTGAGATGACTGGCTTTCAATACTGCCTGTTACTGATAATAGAGCTTCTTTGCTTCCATCCAGCACTTTTATATCTGTAACACCGAACTCCCCGCGAGTCAGAGTGCCGGTTTTATCAAACACCACATAATCAGCACTTTTAACAATTTCAATCTTGGCCATATCTTTGATGAATACGCCGTTTTTAACCGCCATTCTGGTAGCAATGGTAGAAACGGTGGGAATAGCCAGTCCAAGAGCATGAGGGCAGGCGATGACGAGGACAGTAATAGCTAACGTAGCCGCAAAGACAAATGGCTGCCCGATTATGACAGACCAAACAAAAAGCGCGGTAATAGAAACAAACAGAGCAGTGAATGTCAGCCATTTAGAAGCCCTGTCAGCCAATTTTTGGACGGACGGCTTGGTTTGCTTGGCTTGCGCGATCAGGCTTTGAATTTGGCCGATGGTCGAAGATTCACCCACGCGCATCAGCCTAACTTCAACCGATCCGTCAATATTAATTGCCCCTGCTACAACTTGCGATCCGACAGTTTTCTCAACGGGCTTGGATTCGCCGGTAATATGGGATTCGTTAAAGTTACCCCCGCCTTTAATAATTTCTCCATCAGCCGGAACTTTCTCGCCCGCTTTAACTACCACAATATCCCCCTCTTTCAGGGAAGTTATTTCAACTTCTTTTATGCCGTTATCTGTTTTGAGGTGGGCTTCCTTTGGTAAAAGTTTGGCTACCTCAGCCAGCGCATCCCCGGCAGCAGTTGAGGACTTGGCCTCCAGGAAGTGACCAAATAAAAGCACCCAAATCAGGGTAGAGATTTCTAAGTAGAATTCAGTACTGATGGCCGGAATAAAGGTTGAAGCGGCTGAAAATAAGTAGCCTGCACCCACTCCTAGTGAAACCAGGGTCATCATGCCGTATTGTTTGGCCATTATTTCATGCCGTGCGTGTTGGAAGAAAATTAAACCAAAATAAAAGATGATTGTGCCGATACCAAATTCAAGAAGCGATCTAAATGCAAAATCCGGCATCCCCAAAAATTTGACAGCCGGTTCAGAAAAAATTGCCAGAGGCACCAGCAGTGCGGTAACGATGAAAAAGCGACGCAAAAAATCAGCCGCTGCCTCAGGACTGGCCATCATGCTGGCATGATCATGCATTGCTTGACCACTATCCATGTCACTTTTTTTGACCAAGTCCATACCACCGCATTTAGGACACTTGCCCGACTTATCCTGTTTAATTTCAGGGTGCATGGGGCATGTGTAGTAGTCGTTCGTGCTACTATTTTCGTTATGATGGTCGTGGTTCATACGATAAATCTACTTTAACTCAAATCTTTCTTTTTCTCCTCGAACTCTTTTTTATCAATCTCGCCTTTAGCGTAACGTTCTTTAAGAATATCCAACGCTGACTTACCTTGATCTTGATTTTTGCCTTGGTTTGCAATCCACCTTATCAAGACAATAATACCTAGAATAATCAAACCCCAAAACAAGATCATAAACACCCAGCCAAAACTCCAACCAAAGATACCCATTGGGTTTGTACTAAAACTTCCCATCATAGGATTCCCACCTTCTCCCATCATATTCATCCCCATGATACCACCACCCATCATATTTTGCGGTAGTGGCGCGTCTGATTCACAATTACTCATGCGCTTACCCATGGCAATGTGCATCTGGTCTTCACCTTCCTCACCCATCATTTGAGTCATCATCGTATCCATCGCCTCGTGAGAGTCACTTGCCATCAAACCCATAAAATACATACCAAGTGCATGAAAGTCTTCGTCTGATAAGTTCTCACAACCAAATTCCTTAGCTTGCAGTCTTTCCCAAAGCACTTTTCCTTCAGCCTCTCCTTCGGCAGTATGACCATTATTTTTTGGAACAACCGTTTCGTCCCCATCCATCATACCCTGAGCAAAAGACATTGAAGGAATTACAAGGCTTAAAATGAAAAGTGTAATTATCAGTAAAAGGTGTTTCTTCATATTTCGGCTTCACTCAATACAAGTAGACTACTTTGAACTGTCTATAATGTTCTGGATTACTTGGTCAACTTCTTCAGGCAAATTCCCCAAATTAGCTTTGGGGAAAAACTGCGATAGGATAATTGGACGCATGCCGGAAATAAAAGTTTTGCCATCTTTGATATAGACGTTGATTTTACATGGTAAACACAAGCCAATATTTATCTCAGCCTGCAAAACAGTGTAGGCAGATTTAGCATTGCAGACCTCAATAATCTTAAATGGTTTAATTTCAAAACCTTTGGCGCCAATAGTTTCTTTGACGTCATGAATATGCAGCACCTTAAACCCAGCCTTGGCTGTTTCTAACTCAACCGCCTCGACTGCTTTGTCAAAAGTTTTATTGGTTTCTACAGTATAGTCAAATTTCATAATTTGCATCCTTGAAACAATAATTTTTTTCATCTTTAGTTAATCATAACTAAGATGAAGTCAAGATGAAATAACAAAATCTCACCGAGCCAGTTTTGCGCTCTTGCTCGCGCCTTAACTCTTTGAGCTTCTTCTTGCGTTCGCGTTTTGGTAACTGGTTCCATTCTTCTGGATAATCCATAGTTATTTTTTTACCAGGACTCATCTAAAATAAAAACCCGCAATGTTTCCGTAAACATCTCCTAAATCAAGCGTATCCAATAGATTTTCGGAACGGACAGAGAAACCCCATGTTCCTTTAGAAATTAACAGTCTTGAGCTAGTTTTCAAATTCGGAGAGTTGTACAATAAGTTCAGGAGTAATGTAATAGCGGAGAATAATTTTCACTGCTGTTGCAAATGACATATCAGGTTGTTTAAATAGATATGATTTGATATAGTCGTCCTGGCTAAACAGGTTCGAGTTAATTGCGGTATCCGGCTCCAAACTTTTGCGGGATTAGTATAGTGGTAGTACATTACCCTTCCAAGGTGAAAGCGCCAGTTCGACTCTGGTATCCCGCTCCAAGTTCATTTCGCATCCTATAATAGAATTTTGTACTTGCTAAGTGTTCTGAAAGGTGGTTATATAGATGTGCGTCTATATAGTTAAATATGGATTATGAAAAAATATGCGCTACCACAACTGAAATATCCATACAATGCGCTCGAGCCATATATCGACGCTATGACTATGGAAGTACATTACTCAAAGCATCATCAGGGCTATCTAGACAAGCTCAACGAAACCCTGATGAAGCTTCCTTCCGAGCTTGATACTTCAGATCAGACAATAGAAAATCTCGTTAGAAACGAATCATCTTTACCTGAAGAAATAAGGTCAGCAATAGTAAACAGCGGTGGCGGATTTCTAAACCACTCATTCTTCTGGAAAATAATGACTCCAAACTTAGATATGTCAAAAGCCTCAGAAGAACTTAAATCAGCAATAACCAGTGCATTTGGAAGCTTCGAATCAATGAAAGAACAATTTTCTAAATCGGCTTTAACAAGATTTGGAAGCGGATGGGCGTGGCTTGCCGTAGATGTCAATGGAAGTCTGGTAGTTGTATCTACTGCCAACCAGGAAGCACCAGCAGTCCAAAATCTTTCACCTATACTTGGAATTGATGTCTGGGAGCATGCTTATTATCTGAAATACCAGAACAGAAGGGCAGAATACATAGAAAATTGGTGGAATGTAGTCAACTGGAAACAGGTATCAGAAAATTACAGCAATGTAAAAGGGTAAATCTAGTTATTAGAATCCGACTCTGAAATCTCTATAGAATTTATTACAACTGGATTAATGGGCTTTGAGACTTCTCCTGAATCACTTGGCACAACTTCAGCCTTCGCAATTTTATCTACAATATCAATCCCGCTTATAACCTGTCCGAATATAACATAACTTTTAAGAAGATCATTATTATCAGCCTGCATAATAAAAAACTGGCTGCCATTTGTATTCGATCCCGCATTAGCCATTGCTACAGTCCCCCTTGTATATTCACCTTCAAATGCTTCATCATCAAACTTATATGCAGGACTTCCCGCACCGGTTCCTGTGGGATCACCAGTCTGTATCATAAATCCATCTATTACTCTGTGGAAAATAACGTCGCTGTAAAATCCTGCTCTTGCAAGTGCCACAAAATTATTAACAGTTATAGGAGTTTTATCGACATTAAGCTTTATTTCGATATCTCCCTGTGAGGTTTTTACAATCGCAAAATATGACTTCTCAGAATCAATCTGCATATCTGGTTTTTGAAAATTCAACTTATCCTGAAGGCTTAAAGTTGGAGTGTTCATAGTTTCTATTACTTTCACTTCTTCTTCACCTTGTTCAGCTGGTACAACATTTTCTGATTCAGGCACTTCCTGTGTAGGAGTAAGAACAGAGTCCTGCTGATCTGTCTGCTGCTCCTCTGCACTTTCAGTTCCAAGAGCATCCACCTGAGTGTCGCCCTGTGATTTCCCCCTAGTTAATAGCAAAATCCCAACCCCTGCAAAAATTAAAAGAAAAACTGTAACAAGATAAACATCAATGTTTTTCACGCTACCTATTATTAACACAGTATTTATTGGATGTACAGCATTTTAAACCTTGGGGTTTGTTTTCAATTGCAGCCAGAAAACCTGCATGTATGTTAAAATTATCGTTGAAATATAAGGTTGAGTAGCTCAGTTGGTCAGAGCACTTCGCTTACATCGAAGAGGTCACTGGTTCGAGCCCAGTCTCAACCACCATAGATGAGATATAATCTGGCAGAGGAGACTATTAAAATCTAAGGATTGTGCCGAGGTGGTGAAATTGGTATACACGCAGCCTTGAGGTGGCTGTGCCGAAAGGTGTGGAGGTTCGAGTCCTCTCCTCGGCACCATAGAGAACTTTTTAGAAAGTTTTTGAGATTAGCTTGATCTGACGGCATGCTCTTAGGTACGAGCGTGCTAATTTTTTCTTTTGTCTTTTTAATCCCTTCTTTATATATAAAAAACGGGTATTTGGCGCCTCGTCACTGGCTCAAATTATTAAACAGTTTGTTGGTGGAACCGTATAACTTTGATATGCATGAAAGCTACAATATTCCTTATCCTTCTTTGCATTTTATCATTCTCTAGCTTCTCTCCCGCTTTTGCACAGGAACCGCCACCCACGCCGGAACCGCCGCCGCAGATCCAATGGACAAACGATTTTACCGTAGAAGATAAACCGTCAGTGATAATTACATTACTTCAAAATTTTATAGACGGCTTTGATTCGTTCATGGGCGGATTTATCTTCTACACACCAGATCCGTTTGGAAAAACGATAAAACTCAAAGATGACACGGAAATACCCGGAATGACCAAGTATCGGGATATCTTTTATCAGATTGCCATTCCTATTACTGCGATCGCTATTGCGGTGATCGCTCTTACCAGAATCGGCTCTGATAATGTGCAGGAGCTGAAATCATTTGGAATAAGGTTTCTTATTACCATCATTTTGTTTATTACCGTCCCGCATATTCTGTCGTACAGCATCCAGTTTAATAACCTGCTGGTAGAAAAGGTAGCGGCAACACAAGAGTTTACCGGTTTTTTACACAACTATCTTGATTCATCTCAAAATAAGATACAAGAGGGTAACCAGCCGGAGCAGTACGGCATCCCAAGCTACGATATTTCAATGAACGGGGGAGTATTCAGGTCGTTTGGCAAGTTTATTGTCCAGACGTTTTTATTTATCCTCACATTTCTCTTTTTATTGGGAGGTTTTGTCTACATTGGCTTTCAGTTTGTCATTCGTTTTGCAACGCTTTTATTCTTAGGAGTGTTATTTCCCATTGTCCTGCCGTTTGCTCTTTCTGAACGCACTCACCACATTGTAAACACCTTTTTCAAGACATGGTTTACTTTTCTTATTCAACAGCCGGC
>MEVH01000001.1:13320-15179 GCA_001772665.1 candidate division WWE3 bacterium RIFCSPLOWO2_01_FULL_39_13 | reverse complement strand
CATTGCCACACGAACCGTAACCGGACCGGTACAATCACAAGTTAAAGATTTTCAACGTGGTTTTATAGGCGGAAGTCTGGGTTATGCTGCCGGCCGGCATCTTCATCAGCAATTCAACAAAAAATTGGGTACTACTACTGATGAAAAAACACTAAAAGGAAATTCTTCTCAAAACGGCTCTACCACTTCAAATAATAATTCGCAATATTCTCAGACGACCTCCTCTCAGAATACCCCTCAAACGCGATTTTCCAAAGTTCTTGAAGGCAGGGGCTTTAGCGTACAGACCGAAAACGCAAAACAGGGCGTTGTTGCTGTTTCGGACGATGCCTACCAATATGAAGATAAAAAGACCGGGCTTACCTCTATTTATCCAACACGGATGGAGGCAGTGCAGGACGGTGTACCGGAAGAAAGACTTGAAACGGTAAAGCTTGATGAGGAGCGGTTTATTGACTTGTCAAGTTTTAATAAAAGAAACCCAAACCCTCACCATTACAACGCTTTGCAGGAATCACAAAAAAAAGGCAAGAGCATCAGCTATGCCTATATCAATCAGTCCAGCCCGCCTCAAAAAGTAAAGAATTTTTTGGACGTATCTCAAAAAAGAAACAATGCTTTTGGTATTAAAGGAGTAATTATCGAACGGCACAGAAAAAACATATCTGATCCGATTATTCGATTGTATTCATATAAAAATAAAACATGAGAAACGTACGGATATATAAAGACGACATTCGCCAGCATATTTTAAGAAGCCTGTTTTTTACAGACAGCATGCTTTTTATTGTGGGCGGACTCTGCATTGCAGGAATCTTGTACTTTTTGCTTGCATATGTGCTCCACGCGTTTAACTGGAATATCTATATCGCCCTGTTTATCGTACTTGAGATTGCCTTTATCGCTTTTATCACCCAGAAAATTGATAACCAGCCGATTTATAAAATTGTCCCCCGCGGGCTGATATTTAAAAGAAGCAAGAAAAAATACCGCCAGAAAGAACTGGAATCGTATTTTATTGATTTTTCAATTCAGGACAATATTATCTTGCGAAAAAACAGCATTATTCAAATGCTGGAGGTAGAACCCTTTGATATTTCACTCTTGAATGATCAGGACAGAGAAGATTTCTTTTTAAAGCTCAAACAAATGATTCATGTATTGCCTGCTCAAGTGCAGGTTATTGTGAGAAAAGAAAAAGCTAAAACAACAGACTACTCAAAGCACTTCTTTTCACTTTATGCCAACTCCAACCAAAAACGTGAACCATTAATTGCAGAATATATTAAAAACCTCTCTGATTTAGTAACTGAAAGCAACTTTACCGCCACCCGCCACTACGCTGTTTTTTCTGTTTCCTGCAATCCGGCAAAACAACAGGACAAAGTACAGGCGATGAAGAAATTACACGACATGACAATCCGGTTTTCCGGCGCGCTTAACGCCTGCAACATAGCAGTACAGCCATTAGAGACTGAAGAGTTAATTAATTTTGCACAGCAAACACTACGATGAAAATACAAACTATCTTAAACCCCATTGCAAAGACCGCCAGAAATATCTACAAAGATATACAAACTTTTAGTCTAAGCCAGAGATTACAGGATAGGCTTGAACATCTATCTTACGAAAAAAGTAAACAGGAGTATGAGCTAAAAAAACTCAAACGGCAGTACGGGGTATATAAAACAAAAAGCAAAGGAATCCTTTCTATAGAAGAACATTTCTTCAATGGCGAACCAAAACTGCAAAAAAGCAAACTAACAAACGCACTGCGTGATGAAATCAAACGATTGATGGCTGTCATTGAAACACAGCAGGAACTTATTGAAAAGACGCCGTTTATTCATAACCAATTG
>MEVH01000001.1:0-13300 GCA_001772665.1 candidate division WWE3 bacterium RIFCSPLOWO2_01_FULL_39_13 | reverse complement strand
GATTTTAAAAACAAAACATCCTATTTGGTTGATACGCAATTACTTTAAATATAGAAAAGACCTAAAACTTTATTACAAAGCTCTTGAAACCACCCGTAAAGCAGAAGTTCATTTAAACCTTGAAAAAAACGAAAACGGGGTAACAGTAGAGAAAAACGGACAAAAAATATATAAAAGCGAATATCTGCAGGAACATAATACGTATCTACAGGTCGGCGAAAAATATAAGCGCTGCTATTATCTGGCTGATATTCCGGCATATCTTAGTCCTTATGTCTTTTTTAGACTGTTGAGTTCTCCCTTGCCGTTTATGCTAAGTATCTTTATTCAGCCGTCTCCGAGCAGTGAACTTCTTAAAAAGGCACGCCAGCGCTTATCCGTTCTTGAAATGCAGCAGAATGAACGGGTAAAGCAGGGGAAAATAAGAGATCAGCAGATCGATAAAAATGTTGAAGAAGTCATGAGCTTTATTGACGAGCTTGTGCATGAGGCAGAAAAAGGCGTTTTGTACTCACTTTACTTGCAGTTGGAAGCCAAAGATGAAAAAGAGCTGTCAGCTTTAAATAAGCAACTGCAAAATATTACCGGAACCATGGATATGACCTTTAACCAGTATACCTACGGCCAGAAGAAAGCCTTCAAAAACTTTTTGCCGTTTAACCTCGATCATGTGCAGGAAAACAGAATTTTACAGTCCACGGCAGCCTCTTACCTGCTTCCATTTGTCTCAAAACAGCTCAATGATCCGGAAGGAGTTTTTGTCGGTGTTAATGCCTATAACAACAGTCTGGCGTTTGTGAATCCGTTTACCTCGCGCAACAACAATATCAATATTTTCGGCGTTTCAGGATCGGGGAAAAGTGTAACTTCAAAGATACTCTTAAACCGGCTCTACATGAGAGGCGTGCAGATTATTGTTATTGACCCTGAGGGTGAATATGTCGACATTGCAAAAGCATTCGGAGGAGAAGTAATCTCGTTTTCAAGGGAAAACGGCATCAATCCATTTTATGTTTCCAGCCTAAAGGAAAATGATATTCTGGATCACATCTCAACCCTAAAGACTTTCTTTAAATTCTTTATTCCTCCGATTCATTATGACGGCGCGTTTCTTGATGAGGCGCTCATTAAACTGTATGATCAGGGTTCACCGACATTTGAAAATTTATTGGAACTTCTGCAAGACCACCCGATGCAAAAAGATTTGAGCGTGCTTTCTACCGGAAGTCTGCGAGGAGTGTTTAACTCAACTCGAAAGCTCGAGTTAAATAACGACATTATAGTTTTAGACCTTCATGATCTGAAAAAAGACGAAAAACGTGATCCGGCCATGTATCTTTTGACGTCCCTCATCTGGAATCTGGTGAATAAATACAACGGCAAAAAGCGCATGTTATTTATTGATGAAGCACACAAGCTTTTGGTTGATCCAGAGGTTGCTGTTTTTTACCGGGAACTTGTCAAACAAGCCCGCAAGCGCAACATTGGGGTCGTTTCTATTACCCAGGATGTTGAAGACTTTTTAAACAGCGATTATGGAAAAGCAATTATCACTAACTCGGAAACCAAAATACTGCTCAAGCAATCGTATGCAACACTTGGGGAAATTGGAACTATCTATCCCATGACTGATGAGGAAAAACAGCAGCTTGGACATTTAGCGATAGGAGAGGTGGTTTTATTCAGGGAAAATGAACATGTGCGAGTCAATATCCTTGTTTTGCCATTTGAGCAGTCATTGATATTTACATCCTGATCACTTATGAAGATTCTTACCGCAGTAAAAAACATTCGTGATGTCAAAAATGATCCATTTGGCTTTATTATCGATAGCCTCATTAAAATTATCGTTAATGCGGTGATTCCGATTCCGCTGTCAGGAGATGTAATTGCCCGATTTAAAGGACCGGTGCTTGGATTTCTGGCATCAATGGTAATTCTTACCGTTATGCTTTTTGTAACCTTCATAGGAATATTTTCAACAATATTTTTATCCCCGACTGGGTTTTTCCAGTTTGTAACCTCAAGTCTCGTTGGCTCTGCTCCTTCTACAAACGAGGGATTTACTCAATCGGCAATTCCATCTCAAAACCCATTCGGAGGGCAGGGAATGTCGTATACTTCAGTTACCGCGGGATTCATGGATCCGGCATACCTGCTGCAGTTTGGGAAAAATCACAGTGGAATAGACTTGGTTCCCAATGCAGCATATTACGCAAACAGCGCAACTTATAAGCAAAACAAGAAAATTATTGTTTACGCGACTCATTCAGGAACGGCAGCGTTTTACATAGATGAAGAAGGCGGGGAAACGGTAGAGATTTTAAATGACAGCGGCGATTTAAAAACAAAGTATATTCATTTTAAAGATGAGTATGTAAAAACAGGCGACAAAATTAAGGCAGGCGCGCCGTTAGGAGAAATGGGAGGAACCGGCTTTGCCACAGGAGAACATTTGCATTATGAGATACAAATAAAGGACGGAAATAAATGGTTGCTGGTTAATCCGCTAAGTTATATAAAATATTAGTATGAAAGACATTCAATTAAATAAACTTGACGCAAATCAAAGAAAATTACTCCAAATAGGAGTAGTCATACTGCTTGCCATATTTCTAGGTTTCTACTTCTTTTTTCAGTTGAAAAGCAAACCCAGCACTCCAAAAAATAACGAGGTGTTTTTGAAAGATACAAAACTACAGGTTTTTAATGATACTTATACGTTTAATGGCTATCCTGATCGGATATTAATTCATTATCCCTACTTTCTTTTCGTACAGGGAAACAAACCGTTAACCACTATTTACAATCTTGAAACTAAGCAAAAAGAAAAAGAGATACAGGATGTTCTGCTTGATTACTACGACGGGAATATTGTCTATAACAGAAAAGAAACATATTTTAATGATAAAAATCTAGGAGAATATTGCGACGCTGCGTTTATCAAGTCAAATGAAGATATTTTATGCATAACCAAACAATCACAAAATTATGTTGACAATATGCTCATCAGCATCAATCCCGAAACGCCTAATCTGTGGAAACGGCTCTATCAATCAGATAATGTACTAACTACCGTGTCAATTATTAACGGTGATCTTTATGTCGGAGAAATTAATTTTGAATCAAAGAAAAGTTATCTTTCTGTTAACGAAAAATCTACGCCTGTTGAGAATATTGTGAGCCTGATTTACGAAATGGGCGGAAATCCATATTTTGCTTCATTAAAAAGTGCATTGAACAATAATACGGAAAGTTATTATCTGATTGAGGATGGACATTTTATTAAACAACCAGAAGATAAAATATCTCTTTACAGATAGCCTGTTTTTTACATTTGCTATTCGTAACTGTGCCAAAGGAATGTATATATAATACAGCTTAATGATAACAATATCTTTAATTCGTCATGCAGAATCATACGCAAATAAGAGGGGGTTATTAGATGGTAAATTGCCGGGGAAGAGTTTGTCTGATTGTGGAAAAAGTCAAATTAATCCCTTGGCATTAAAAATCCAAGAATCAAGGTTGGTATATAATCGTGTTTACGTCTCACCGTTTAATAGAACAAGGGAAACATACTGCTTACTTAACAAAACTATTGATAGAAAATGGCATTTAACGAATCACCAGATTAGCTTTGGAATTAAGGAACTAGATTACGGAAATTTAAATGGTAAAAAGTTTAGCGACTATGAATTATCGATTAATGAAATCTGGAACAATGCCAAAGCAGGAAAATATCAGGAAAGGTATGGTGAAATAGGAGAGAGCCAAGAGGAGTATTTCAGTAGAATTTATTCGTTTTTAGGCAAAATAATAAAGAGGGATAATAGAACACTCATGATTATTACTCATGAATGTGTATGTCGAGCAATAATTTGGATATATAATAATTTACAGAAAAGAGAAAAAATAGAAAATAAGATAAACTTGGCTGATATTAAAACACTTATCTTTTTTCCTGAAGATGTCGACAAATTTAAAAAACTGATACTAGAGTTCAGATCAGGTACTAAAAAACGTGTTTAATTACTTTGTTCCTATATTTCGTAATTCCTGTATCAACAAGGTCATCAAGTTCTTTTTTTATACTTTCCTTTATGTCTAAGTAATGCTCAAGTTTTTTGCTTAAAATCCTATCAGCAGAATTATCAAAGTGTAAAATACCATTCTTGCCGATCGATTTTAACTTTCCTGATACTATTATGGTCATTACCTGGTTATAATCCAGGTCTCTTCTTAACGCAGAAATCACCTTATTGTATGTTACATCAGAAATTAGATGTGCAATATTATGATTAAGACCAGAAATTATTCTCCCATAAGCATAATATCGCATATTGAGATATGGTATATCATGATGCCATTCAAAAAACTCATTCTCTGCGATTATCACCATGTTGAAGTTGTCTATGACTTTTGCCTTTTTAAATAGCTTGGCTGTTATGGCTGCATAGGTGCCCATCATAATTTCATCATCTACCAACAATGTATTTCTAATATTTTTGAGTTTACTTGTATGTTGTTTTATATAGATCAAGAGACTACTATTATCGAAAATACTTTTATCATCATTTAGTCGCTGATATGGCAATTCAAGAATCGGAGGACAATTCAATCGCAGATATTTATAACAAAGCGATGTAATGTAGGACATATACAAACCACTGTTTCCTGGAGCTAATATTAGGTCGAATTCGTTACCCTCATTAATTACTCGATATACCATAGCAGCAAACAGTTGCACCCTTGTCCTAGCAACTTCTTTCCAGACCTTTTTATACTCTCTTCCAACTGTCAGTGCTTTTTCAACATATTCATAATCCAGTTTGGTGTAATAATCCCTACTCATAATACATTTATAAATCTAAAACTAGTTGATTGATTTTTTCAGCTACTTTATTAGGGTCACCATATATTGTGTAAAATTTTGCACATGTTGCTAATTCATTGGCAAACCTAGAACGTTTTCTTGAAAGTTCATAAGTATCTATTGATTGTATTGGAATTGTAAAATTATCTACTCTTCTTGAGATCCCTCTAATTTTTCTTGTTAACTCTTCATACAAATGCCATTCTGCTTTTTGTACAGGCCATTTTTCTAAATAAACCTCTCCACCGATACATGTTACTGGTTGTACCACAAGGAATAACTTATTACGAATAGATCCTAAATGCTTTGTTTCTAAATTTAATTCCATACTTTGGTGAATTTCCTTATTCTTTATAAAACTTCTTAAACCACCCACAATTGAATGGTTTTCAAGTAAAGTTTTTTCATCAGACAAAAAGGAATAATTGTAGTTTCTAACCAGACTCATATTCACCATACTCTTCCCGATTCCGCTAGCACCGCCAATAAACATAACCGATCGAATACTAAAAACAGATGAGCTTGCGTGTAAGCAATAAACATCATCTTTTGCTCTTAAGTAATCAAAACAATAATCAATTATAGTTATGATGTCTTTAATTGTTGTTTCTGATGATTCCGAAAATGAATATGTCGCACATTTTTGGTCAAAATCAAAACAAGTCGAATTAGAGATTTTAAGTCTCAAATTAAATTGAATCACGTTGCTAGACTGGGAAGTCATCTTAGAACTTAGAACTGATGGGATGTATTTTACAAAAAAAGGATTTTTAACAATTCTACTAAGTAAATTCCCATCCCCAGAAACTTGTAAGTTTTGCTTATATGATTTGATTATTAAACTTTTCATAGGATTCAGTGATAAATCTCATAAGTTTGTTTGTTGATTCACGCCAAGACCAACTACTAAGTACAGTATTTCTTGCATTTCTGCCAATAGATGCCCTTTTTTTCGGGTTGTTTAAAAGTTCTTCAATCTTATTTTCCAATGCCAAAGAATTCTGAGGTTTCACTAATATTCCATTGTTATCACTTTTGACTATATCAACCATTCCACAACTATCCGTTGTTATTACAGCTCGTCCACAGGAAAATGCTTCTAATAGAGTTGTTAAAACACCTTCTTTTGCATATGATGGAAAAACGCATATTTTGCTCCTGTTGTAATAGCTAACTTTATCCTCTTCGGGAATGTATTCAATAAATTGAATGTAGTCACCTAAATTTAATTCTTTTGTTAGTTTTTCTAACTCGCACTTATAAGCTCCCTTACCTCCAATAACAACATGGAGCTTGCTGTTTACCTTTTTATTTTCAACGACACCTTTAATTGCTCGTATAAGATACTGAACACCTTTAATCTCTATTAACCGGCCTATATACAATATATCTATATCTTCTTTTTCATTTTTTGGTTCGAAATGCTTTTCGTCTATACCGTTATGAATGACCTCAATATCACTTGCGCCCGTTAACCGCTGCCAACCAAGCGCTACGGATTTACTAACAGCAATTATCTTATCTGTCGACTTAACTGCTGCGTCATTGGTTACATTATATTCACTTGGGGTTCCGTGTAGTACCAAAGCTTGAAAAACATTTTTAGGGACGGAAAATACAGCAGGTGCATAGTGTGATATTACAATGTCGTATTTTTGCTCCATGATTAAAGTTGAAACACCGCGGGTAAGAGATAAGTACAACATATGTGTTAAGGTGTGATCTAGTACTTTATCAGCAATTTCTTCTAAATGGTTTGGGGGATCAATATATTTTATTGGTATATTACCGTAATTGTTGAGGAAACTCTCGAATAATGGTGAAACATCTTTGGTCTTTAGCGTAATAATCTCAACCCGTATCCCCATCTTCTTGATATATCTAGCTTGCATCAAAGGAACAATTTCTCCGCCACCAATAAAAAAACTTGCGGTGGGTATATAGACTCCTATTTTCATCTTTCTATTTATGTTCGCTTTAGTCATCTTTGGTAAATCTGGTGTACTAATTGCTTGTATTGTTCCAAGTTACTTTTCAATTCTTGTTGTTTTTGTCTATCTGATCCTGACCTTGGGGGATGATTAATATGATATACCCCAGCTGATAAAACCGGAATAATAAAGTTACCATTTGAAATCATTTGTGCACCAAAAAAAGTGTCCTCAAATCCCCAGCCTTTAAATGATGTATTAAACAAACCTGCTTTATTAATCATTTCTCTAGAAAGACTGAAATTATGACCAATAACCATTGCAGGTAAATTATATATTCCCATATACCGTCCGTGTCCAAATTTTTTAAAATAGTTAGAATCAGCTATTATTTCAATGTAACTCTCGCTATCTAATACTCTAATCCCTGGTTTATCCCTTGGAAGAAACCGTTTTATCCTTAAATCATCATACGATTCTGGGACTGGAAAACCATTCTTCACGCTATCTAGCTTGTAGAAACTATGATTTCTGCTAATGTTTTTCTTCAAACTAACAAATAATGAGTTTGGTATTATTTGTAATCTAGCTGAGTGTTCTAAAATATAGTTCTTAGATAATAATATGTCAGAATCTATAAACAAAAGGTGGTCATGTTGAGAGACAGAAATTCCAATGTTTCTTGCTGAGGATAAACCCAAGTTTTTCTCATTCCTAATGATTTGAATAGGAAATGTAAAAACATCAGGTGATACTATGTTTACAACAGGCTCAATCGAACCGTCATCTATAATTACAACCTCAATTTTAGATAATTGAGACTTTGGTATATCTTGGTATTCTATTGAATATAGAGTTTTTAAAATTGTATCATTAGAATTGTAACAAGGTATAACAATTGACATGTTTTTAAGAAAGTGAGTGGTATTAATTTTTTGTGTGGAAAGTAATTTTATTCCTGTGATTTGTTCGTATGGTTTCTCATAGAAACTGTAATCGTTTGAAAAGCCTTCGATCCTTGCATTGATTGTTTCATTAGGTGATCTAATGTCTATCCCATTATTATCAGCGTATTTAATAATTTTTGGATTAAGGACTTGGTATTGATTAAAAATCGTCTCTTTTGGTAAGGTTATACTTGATATGAGTTTAGATTTCTCCTTTTGACTTATTTCGTTGTTAGGTTGTATAACTTTATTAATAAAAGCTTTTGCTTTTCTATATATTTTAGTCGTCTTATCAGATTCACAATTTATTGCAAGCATTGTCCCAATAAATGTTTTAAATGAAATAGTAATGTTTGTAAGTTGATCTAACTCCCACATAAAAAGATGTATATGCCCAATATCCACTTCATTAAAACCTGCTATCGCTAATGATTTAAAAAAGTTTTTAATATTATTATTCTCAACCCTTATAGACCTTGATTCACCCATCAAGGTATGAGTATCTTTTATTTTGAACGAACATTCCTGATTACAGAACTCTATCCCTAATTGTGTAGAGCCATGTTTACCATATATGTTCAATTTATTTGTAATTCTAGGTAATCCATAGATATTAATAATTTCCCTTGCTATTCTGACAGCTTCAGCTTCACTTGCTAGTAAAAAAAGGGTTTGTTTATTTTTCATGTCCTTGTGCAATGATATACTCAAATATTTCTAACATTTGGTTGTTATCACTTCGACGTTTTAACAGTTTTCTAGCTCTACCTTCACTAAAAATACCACGGTCTATTGTCTCTATGGGTTTCCAGTGTTTATTGTATCGGCTCACTGTTGAAGTAGTTATTGGTAAAATACTTAAAGGTGGGTATTTTGCTCTTGCCTGATCTATAACAGAAATTCGCTGAGCTAGAATAAATCCAACAACTTTTATGGTACATACTACAACACCAGCCTCTTCTAAAGATTCCCGAATTAGCGTATCTGTCCAGATTTCTCCAATATTTATATGACCGCCAAGAGGGTTCCACCAGCCATTTTTGTCCAAAGTTAGAACATGTTTGCCATCATATCTTGGGAAGGTAAGCGGTGTGGTTATTGGTAAATCTTTAGGTAACGAAGTAGAAGCGTTGAAAACGGTCATTGTAGATATACCAGTATGTTCCAACATGTAAGTTGAAAATTTTGGAAGCATAATTGCCTTATAGTGTACGGTTTTGCTATTATTTTAGCAATACAACAACAAGTTATTATGTTGAACGAAACAAGAACAATATTTTTTGACCTTGGAAATACGTTGCTTTATAGGAGTGAACCTCTAATTATTTCTGACGCCAAATTAATAAATAAAATCGGTCTAATTAGCCCTGTAGTAATTTTGGGTGTTTTATCTAAACATTCTTTTAGTTTTCCAGGCGTATATAGTCGTACAGAAGATAACAAAAAATTAACATCACTCGATATTGAGATGAAGTACTACTCAGATTTTTTTAATATTGTGTTTGATGAACTTAAAATTAAATACGATATGACAAGTTTTATTGATCTAAGGTGTAGAGATAAAAGATACAGTCTTTATCCAAATACCTTAGGTATTTTGAAAAAACTAAAATCGAATGGCTATCAATTAGGCATTATTACTAACGGAAGGCCATCACGGCAAATTGTGATGGACAATCTTGGTATATCTAAATACGTTATCCAAAATATATTTATTTCAGACGTCCTTGGGTTTGCTAAGCCCTCCAGAAGGATCTTTGAATATGCTAGGTCAAAGATTGTTGGCTCTATTGCATTATGTGATGATGATATAAGTTCTTTAAATAGCGCAAAAAAGATTGGATATGACACTATACATATTGACCATAAGCACAAGTTAGGCTTTAGTTCTTTGTCAACTTATTTAGCAAACTGCCAAAGCACGGATGAGAATGGAACCCCAAAAAACCTTTAATTATGAAGAAGCTATCCCGCCTGGTAACAGCATTGGCATGATCGTGATTAAGGACGCCCCATTTCAAGATGAGGCTATCTCAATCTGTCTTTCTATGTTTGGAGCAAAAACGTATGAGGAACTATATAAAACTCAGGAATGGAACAGGATCTCAGAGTTTATGATGGATGAAGACAAGGCAATTGTGTCTCATTTACTGGTTGCATCAAGAGTCGTTTTAGATGTGAGCGGACAATATGATCCAAAAGAATCAGACAGCCCTGGAAGTAATTTTTGGGACTCACAATATGGAAGTTATTCAGGACAATTCTTTTTTGAAGCTTTAAAAAGATCATTAATTGGCAAGTACGTAGCGTTATATATATCCGGTGACTTACCCCAAAAAGAACTTATAACCGCGATGAAGAAGCTTAAAGGGCAACCGAGAATTATAAAAGACATTTCAAGTCCTCAAAGTATTATCGTAGAAAGCGGTAGTGGCATTAGAGGTATCTATCCTGTCGAATCTTTTAGTATCGATAATGATTTAATTATGCAGATAGGAAGAAACTCACCCCAACTGGCAACAAGGCTTCTAGCGTTTACAGCAAAAAACGGTAGAAGTATGTCATTTCTAAATATTCCACATGAATATCAGCCTGCTTTATTCGATGCATTGGATCCAAATGAACAAGTTCGGATTGTCGGAAGCCCAATACATACCCCAGATGATATTTCGATAATTGTTCAGAGTTTGTCAGTTCATGCATATGATGAGTTAGGAGAAAGTTTTATAGATGGACAAATCGCAAACATTAAAGGAGATTCTAATAAATTAGCAAATACTTTACTTTCGTTGTTGCTTACTCATCGAATTCAATGAGCTTTTTTATTTCTTTCAAATCACAGGATTTGTCAAACCAAGGTATTTTTTGAATGGTTTCGCTTAATGAAAAAGGTGCCGAATATCTAACTTTTCCTACTTGAGAATCTCGTTCCATGGGCTGTAATCTTAATTCAGCTGAATGCTGTCTGTGTTGCAAAAATAGTCTTACTTGTATATCTTTATTAGCCAAAAGACCTGATAATTTATCAAAAGCACTAATAACATAATAACCTAAGACTTTAATGTTTTGTTCATATAAAGAGATATCAAGTCCTGTTTCTTCTCTTACTTCACGTATAGCTGTCTTAACATACCCGCCATCAGATTTTTCTGTATGCCCAGCAGGCACAGTCCAACTTTTTCCATCTTTTGAAACCAGTATGAATTTCTGGTCTGATGTTACAATCCAACAACTTGCCTGCGCCACAAAAAGTTTCTTATGCTCTTTTTGTATAGAATCACCAACATACCAATCCATTTTAAATTCATATCCCATATGCTAATCTTAACAGAGACAGGGTATAACGCAATCGCTTTATAGTATCCGTTTGTTTGCCTTGTTTGCCCATCAAAATATGCCAAGCAGGAAAAGTGTTTGTATATGTAGAAAAGACATTGCTGATAAAGATAGGGGTGGAATAAGCTTCTACTACAAGGGGATTATAAATGAATTGGTGAGTTATGGATGGGAAGTATATGTTATTACTCAATTGCCATATACAAATCCAAAAGTCAAAGTAATCAATGTCCCAGAAGAAGACGATTATTATAAACACTCTATAAACGTTTATAAGATATTAAAAGACCTGCAGGTTAACATCATTGAAGCCTCAAATTACAAATTTGAATTGTATGAGTATTTAAAACAGACTAAAAAAGTTAAAGTTAAACCTATCACAATTGCTAGAGCAGATCCAAGTGGCGTCACTTGTCTTTTTGGAAATGAATATATTGAAGGTGAGCAGTATCAGACTCAGCATGTTGATTACAATATAGCACTTAGTGAATTTGCAAAAAATGATACTCAATATCATTACAATATAAAGACAAAAAGAGTTATATATATTGGTGTTGATTTTGATCATCTTTTTGGTTATACAAGCGTTGATTCATTGAACTCTGGAAAATACATTAACAACAGAAAGGAAATACGTGTTCGTAACCTTAAAATTGACAAAATAGCTCCAAAAAGCAAAATCAATATATTTTGGTCAGGCAAGCCAACATATATGAAAGGGTATGACTATCTCGAACACTTGATAAATGATTCCCCGGAGAACTTCAATTTTATTCTTAATTCAACCCCAGTATCAAGAGGTATTAGTTGGAGCAAAAAGCCAGCAGGTAAGCACACTTTTATATGGGGATTAGACAGAGCTGATCAAATAAGTCTCTGGAAAAATTGTAATGTAACGTTATTGCCATCAAGGGTAGAAGGGTTCTCGTTGGTTTCTGCTGAGAGCTTATTACTTGGGATTCCATTAATTGCAAATCAACAATGTCAAGTTGTAAAAGAGTTTCCCGTTGAGAAAGAGATTCTCTATTTCAATCCAACAAAAATAAAGGATTTTATCCAAACGGTTGAACTAGGTATGCATGTCAAAGTAGATTTGGATGAAAAGCAAAAATGGTTCTTTAGTAGTAAGAGGATGGCATTAGAAACCCATCATTTTTATATGGAAGTACTTGATGCTCGTAGAAAATACGGCGTTTAATTTCTTATCCATATTCATTGTTTTCTTGAGTTAGAAAACCTATCATAAGCACCTTAGGTCAAGTAGCAGCGTATTCATAGTGTTTTAAGGACATAGGAGACCTACCGGCAACTTCGCTTAGTTTATTTTCCCTGGTAATATTAATCCATGAAAATAGACTTCGTATACAGTATTTACAACGAAATATCCGAATATGTAACAATGATTACTCATCCAAAGGATTACTCTTTTCTTAGATCTGTCGTGTGGAATCCTCTATTTATTCTAAAAGGGTGCATTAATCGAAAGAAAAACCTCATTAGAGCTAAAAAATCTTGGAAGCCAATAGAATCTGATGTCAGTAAGGCTTTTAGGAATCTTAATTTGAAACTCAAAGAAGAGGTTATCACCTGTTATGTCCATAATACAGGTTGTGAGGGCGGGTTTAATGTTGACAGCAACAGAATCCACGTCAGGATTAGCCGTGTTAATGAAGGTGAATTTTTAGGGGCAGTAATTCATGAACTTGTCCATCTTGCAACAACTAAAAAAGGACAGGATTACACGGAAGGAGAGAATATTACAGACAGTTATCTTGCCAAAAAGCCCCTTTCAGATATTCTAAAAAGAATAGGTGACCGACCTCAGTCAAAACTGTAATCATAACTTGTGACTTGGTCTTAATATCTTAATATAGGAAATTTGTATCTTTATATTCGGGTAAGTTTAAAATCTCAACTGACTTATCTAAATAATCAATAAAATCTTTCTTATTTAAATACAGATCTTTTAGCAAATTCATTAAAGACTTCAACTGCGGATAGTTTCCCAAATAATTATCATAGCCTCTCTCGCGTTTTCTCCATAGCTCATCAATCGACGGTTCTAATCCCAACACTGCAACAGTGGTAATTTCATTTAACCCCCAAAAGTGCATTTGTTAAATATACTTTTAAAATGTGCGTAGTTAGAAAATAATTTTGTGCAATCATTGATCTTGGAAATATTTCTCCGGATTGGAGGTGATACCAAG